>CBDTUH010000240.1:0-5476 GCA_965363375.1 uncultured bacterium | reverse complement strand
CCGCCGATACCGAGGCAGATATAATACGCAAAGCAGCTACCCTTACACCTACAGCAAGACAACTACGCTGGCAGCAATACGAACTCACGGCTTTTTTTCACTTTGGCATCAACACATTTACCGGGCGCGAATGGGGCAACGGTAAAGAAGATCCAATGCTTTTTAACCCCACAGCATTGAATGCAAAACAATGGGTGCAAACTGCCAAAGATGCGGGTTTTAAACTGGTGATATTAACCGCCAAGCACCACGATGGTTTTTGCCTTTGGCCTACTGCTACTACAAGCCACTCGATAAAAAGCAGCCCGTGGAAGGGAGGAAATGGTGATGTGGTGCGCGAAGTGGCCGAAGCTTGTAAGGAACTGGGCGTAAAGTTTGGCGTGTACCTGAGTCCCTGGGATAGAAATGCTGCGATATATGGTACAGATGCTTACAATGATTTTTTTGTGCAGCAGCTGACCGAACTTTTAACGCAATATGGAACGGTGGATGAAGTGTGGTTTGACGGCGCCAATGGCGAAGGGCCAAACGGTAAAAAACAAGTGTATGATTTTGCGCGCTGGTATGGTGTGATTCGGCAACTGCAGCCGCAGGCCGTAATAGCCATAATGGGTCCTGATGTGCGCTGGGTGGGCACAGAAACCGGCTATGGCCGCGAAACCGAATGGAGCGTGGTGCCGGCCGATAACCTGGACCAGGCTGCCATTGCCCAAGGCTCGCAAAAGAGCATTGCCTTTAAACCAACAGGCGATATGATGGGCTCCGATTTGGGCAGCCGCAGCAAAATTGCAAAAGCAAAAGGACTGGTTTGGTACCCTGCCGAAACCGACGTATCCATCAGGCCAGGCTGGTTTTACCACAGCAAAGAAGATACGCAGGTGAAAGCTCCTCAAAAGCTGCTCAATATTTATTACAGTTCGGTTGGCCGCAATGGCGTACTGCTGCTGAACCTGCCGCCCGACAAGCGTGGATTGATACACGAAGCCGATGTAAAAAATTTACGGGAATGGCGACGGCTGATTGATGCCACTTTTAAGACCAACTTGCTGAAAGGCTCGAAAGTAGAAACGCCAAATGGCAAGAATAAAAAGGCGTTGCTGGATGATAAGTACCACACACACTGGACCACCAATAACAGTGACACAACAGCTACCATCCTTTTTACATTAAAAGCACCACAAACCTTTGATGTACTGCTGCTGCAGGAAAACATAACTGTAGGGCAGCGCATCGAAAACTTTGTGCTGGAGTATAGGCAGGGAGGTGAATGGAAAAAAATAGCGGAAGGTACCACGGTTGGTTACAAGCGGCTCCTGCGCTTTGATGCGGTAACAACAGCAGAAGTGCGCTTGCGCATTTTATCTTCTCGGCTTAATCCGACACTTTCGGCCATAGGTTTGTTTAAGCAGGTACAATAGTTTTTAAAAGGAAAAAGAGACGTTTTAAAGACTAGGTACAAAGCCTGGTTTTTCATTTGCCATCAGTTCCTTTTTTTATTAAAATACTTTGTACTAAGCCATGGAAAATAGGTGAGAGCAAAACGTCTTTTTTTCCTTTTATAATTTACCGGTATTAAATGTCACGCGTTTCGCTTTTCATTTCTCATTTTAGAAACGTCTCTTTTTCCTTTTAATTTTTTGGTCTGTTTTGTCTGCAGACTGACCACTTTAGAAATGTATCTTTTTCCTTTTAATGGATCATAGCAGTTATCATATTTGAGGCTTTGAATAATAAGAAAATAAATTGTGGTAAGCACATGTATGCAAATTGCTACTAATATCAACTTCATATTTTAAGCTTTTGATGTTAATTAGTAATGATTTATCCACTTTTTATAAAATAAGATGCCAAAACTTTTTAAAAAAATTAAAAAGTTTACTACTTTGTTTTAAAATTTACTGCTTAGCTACCATGTCTGACAAAAACAGCCGTTATAAAAAAAAGATCATCAGACTGCTTTATTTTGCCCCGCAGCTTTCCTGTGCAGAGCTGAGTGCCGGCATTGACAAAAGTATTCCACTTACAACGCGGCTGATCAATGAACTATTGAAAGAAGGTTATTTGGTGGAAACCGGTTTTGCACCATCAACGGGCGGGCGCCGCGCAGCCATGTATGCATTGCAAAGCGACAGGCTATACATTGTATCGGTAGCTATGGACCAGTTGGTGACCCGGATTGCCATAATGGATGCCAAAAATAATCTTGTAAATCCCGCCGTTAAAATTGACCTGCCGCTGGCACATAACGAAACCGCCTTGCCTGTACTGGTGCAGCATATTGCACAAACCATTGAAACATCCGGAATCAGTAAAGATAAAATTGTAGGTATCGGTATTGGTATGCCCGGCTTTGTTGACGTAACCAAGGGCGTTAACTATTCTTTTTTGCCGGCTGCCGGCAAAAGCATCATCAGTGTTGTAGAAGAAGAAATTGGTTTGCCCGTATTTATAGATAATGATAGCAGCCTTGTAGCATTGGCCGAACTGCGGTTTGGCACAGCCCGCGGCAAAAGCAATGTAATGGTTATAAATATTGGCTGGGGTGTAGGCCTGGGTATGATCGTGAACGGTTCCCTGTTTCGCGGCTATAACGGCTTTGCCGGCGAGTTCAGCCATATCCCGCTTTTCTTGAATAATAAGTTGTGCAGCTGCGGTAAAAGCGGTTGCCTGGAAACTGAGGCTTCCGTGCAGGTAGTAATGAACAAGGCGCGTGAAGGCATTGCCGCCGGCCGTGTATGCGCATTAAAAGAAATACCAGACGATTATGAAAAGGCCAGCAGTCTCATAATAGAGGCGGCGCGTAATGGGGATCAGTTTGCAATGGAACTGCTTTCGGAAACAGCCTACAATATTGGCCGTGGCATTGCCATCCTGATTCACATTTTAAACCCCGAGCTGGTAGTGCTCAGTGGCAGGGGCGCACAGGCAGGCAAGATGCTGCTGGCGCCGGTGCAGCAGGCGCTGAACCTGTATTGTATTCCACGGCTGGCAGCCAACACTACTTTGGACGTCTCTACTTTTAGCAATAATGCCGAACTGATTGGGGCTGCAGCCCTGGTGTTTGAAAACCTGGAGAAAAAGAAAGCAGGTAAGCCGGTAGAAGCAGAAGTAGCCGTGAAATAGAAGAGGGTTGATGGCGCTTTTTCAAAAATAAATCCGAACTAAAATATTTTCTGTCCCTGTGCATCCGTCCTGTATCTGGCTTTAGAAGCCGCTACAGAAACACTTAAATTTTTATTACACAAAAATTACACTGCAATGAAAAAACAGACAAGAAGATTGCTGCTGATGCTGTCGCTTAGCTTTTTGGTGACGCTGGTTTATGCACAGCAAAGGCAAATTACGGGGACCGTAAAAGACAACTCCGGGGCACCAGTAGCGGCCGCCAGCCTTGTACAAAAAGGTACAAACATTGGTAGCTCTACGGACGATAATGGTGCTTTCAGCATTACTGTTACCGGCGCCAACCCGGTGCTGGTTTTTAGCTCGGTGGGCTTTGCCAATCTGGAAGTACCCGTGGGTACGGGTAATACACTGGCTGTAGTGCTGCAGCCTACCGGCGGCAACATGAGCGAAGTGGTGGTAACCGCCCTTGGCATCCGCCGCGAGCGCAAATCGCTGGGCTATGCCGTACAGGAAATAAAAGGTGACGACGTGGTAGAAGCACGCGAGCCCAACCTGGCCAATGCCTTAACTGGTAAAGTAGCCGGTTTGCAGGTAGTGCGCTCCAGTACCGGCCCTGCAGGTTCGTCTAAAATGGTGTTGCGCGGCTACAACTCGCTTTCCGGCGATAACCAGCCCTTGATAGTGGTAGATGGTTTGCCCATCAGCAACTTTACCGGCGCCACCAACAACGATTACTGGATTCCATCACTGGATATGGGTAATGGTATTGCTGACATCAACCCTGAGGACATTGAAAGTATTTCGGTACTGAAAGGCCCATCGGCTGCGGCCCTTTATGGCTCTCGCGCTGGTAACGGTGTTATAATGATCACCACCAAATCGGGCAGAAAGCAAAAAGGTATTGGCCTTACTTTATCTTCTTCGCTGGGTTTTGAAAGTATTTTTACCTCGCCGGAATTGCAGAACTCTTTTGGCCAGGGCTCTAATGGTGCTTATGATGAAACAGCAGCGTGGAGTTGGGGACCCAAAATTGAAGGCCAGCAGGTAAAAAACTGGAATGGCCAGATGGTGCCTCTGACGGCTTATGATAACCTGAATAATTATTTTGATAAAAAGGGTATCACCCAAAACCATAGCATTTCTTTTCAGCAGCAGATACAATCTACCTCTGTGTATACTTCTTTCAACAGGCTGGAAGATAGAAGCATGCTGCCCGGTGTAAAACTGACACGTACCAACTTGATGGCACGCGCCATCACCAGGTTTGGTAACAACGACCGCTGGACCAGCGATACCAAAGTGCAGTATACCGATGCTACAGCCAATAACAGGCCCATGGGCGGACCCAACCCTACCAATGGTTATTACATGATGAACCTGCTGCCCCGCAGTATCGACGTCAGGGATTTCAGCGCCGGTAAAAACGAGTTTGGTAATATGATATGGTGGAGTGGTGCCAGCAACCAGGTGAATCCTTATTGGAGCATCAACAACAACCTGAACCAGGACAACCGCAGCCGCTTTATTATGAATGCGTCGCTTAAATATGCCTTCAATGACTGGCTGAATGCAGAAATTAAAGGTGGTGGCGACATGTACACCACCGAAAATGATGCCCGCACCTATAGCGGCAGCCCATTAACAGCCACTGGCCGTTACAGCCTGGGTAAACAAACTTTCCGCGAAACCAACTATGGTACTTTGATTACTGCTAATAAGCCAAATCTGTTTGGAAAAATTGGCGGTATGCTTACTTTAGGTGGTAACCTGATGCATCAGAAGTTTTCATCCATCAACGCTAATGCAGGTGAACTCACAGTGCCCAATCTTTTCTCCATCAACAACGCGGTGGGCAACCCCGGCGTAGGTGAAGGTTTTAATCAGAAAAAGATCAATTCTGTATTTGGTTCGGTGCAATTCAATTACGATGAGTTTCTTTATTTGGATGCGACCTTCCGCAACGACTGGTCTTCTGCGCTTAGCAAAGCCAACCGTTCATTCTTTTATCCTTCGCTGAGCCTGTCGTATGTATTTACAGACATGTTCCGCAATATGGGTGCAGACCTGCCTTCCTGGCTGTCGTATGGTAAGTTGAGAGTTTCTTATGCTACGGTGGGTAATGACCTGCCTGCCTATTTGCTTTACAACGTTTATGGCATTGGAGAAGATCCCAGGGGCGCTACTACTGCATCACGCCGGCCGGTTCTGCTGAACCCCAATATCAGAAGCGAGTTGATCAAGTCAACTGAGGTGGGTGCCGAATTGCGTTTCTTCAATAACCGCTTGGGCCTCGATGTATCTTACTATAAATCAAACGCCACCAACCAGATCATCGATCTGCCGATGGATC
>CBDTUH010000239.1:0-5484 GCA_965363375.1 uncultured bacterium | reverse complement strand
ACAAAACGTCTCTTTTTCTTTTTGACACTATTATTTCCAGAAGACAAAAATAAATTTAGATTTTGGGATGAGATTATTTTTTTTGTAATTTAATACCAACATTCAAAAAGCTACGTTCTTGTAGCAGCGTGTTATGAACTTTTTGAAAAGTTGCCTGTTATTAACGGCGGAAGATTATGGCACCAGTTACGTTTTATCAATTTTTAAAAGTGGGCAAAGGCACTCAAATGCAATGCTGAACTTATAGTCATTCTATACCTCCCGACACAAGCTTGCCGTGGCAGGTTGGTACAGAATGACGCCTAATTGAAAGTATAAATTGCAACTGCAGTTTAAAATTTCAAAATCGGGGGTCTGCGAAGGGGCGGCCCCCTTTTTTTATGCGCGTACTGATTTGTTTTTTGTGAAAATAAAAAGCCCCTCCTGTAAAGAAGGGGCTGCTATAAGGCGTTTGAAAATTTAAATTTTTTGTCTCATCGGATCGGACGCCTTAGCTTTTCAAGGATTGGAGGGTTTTTCGGGAACTGGATTAGCAAACGGTTTTTTATGGATTATTGGAAAAAATAGAAGTTGACTGATATTGGATTTTTCGGTTTGGTTTTTAATTGGATTGTTGGATTGAATCTTGTTTTTGGACGTTGTTGGTTTTTCTTTTTTTGGATACCGGACTGATTGATGTATCAATCAACTTCTGATACAAACTTACTTAACTTTAGCACAGCAAACAATTGCAATTATGCCCTATTTTTCAGTTATGGTAAATACTTATATAATCGTATTCAGCCCATCTGCACGTTCGTATTTTTACAGTACAATACTTTTTTAATGAGGAAAGTTTACCATTTATAGCAAAGAGCCAATTGCAAAAACGTCTCTTTTTCCTTTCAGCTTTTACATTTTTAATTTTACATTTTTCATTCTTCTCAAAACGTCTCTTTTTCCTTTTAACTTTTTACTGACGTTTGTAGACCGACGACTGACGACTTAAAATTACTTTCCCTTCTTATACGCCTCCAGCCCGCACTCCAGCCATTCACGGAACTCGTCGGCATCGGGTGTGTAGGCTTTTGTTTTGGTCAATGCTTTTTCATTGGTGCCATCAATAATTGCGTATTGCGGCTGCGCCACGGCATGAAAATTTTCCGACTGGAAAGTAGCCCATTTATCGCCTACCGTAATGATGCTTTTTTTATCGCCCTGCTTGGTAGTGTATTCCATTTGCTCGGCTGCGGGCAGGTTCTGGCGCTCATCTACATAAAGCGAAACCACTACGAAATCTTCCTTCATCATGCGCGCCACATCAGGGTCTACCCACACGTTTTCTTCCATGCGGCGGCAGTTAACACAGGCCCAGCCGGTAAAGTCTATCAGCAGTGGCTTACTTTCCTGACGCGCCAGTTGCAACGCTTCTTCATAATCGCGCAGCGGCTCAATGGTGTGCTGCATGGTTACCGGGTGTTCGTAAATGCTATAGGAAAGCGGTGGCGGAAAACCGCTGATGAGGCGCAGGTTGGCAGCCTTGGTATTGGTAACACCGGGAATTAAATAAATGGTGAAAGCGGCGAATAATATTATGAAGGCCCATCGCGTTTTGGTAAACTTAGGCTTGCTATCATGCGCAAAGCGGATAACACCCAGCAGGTACAAAACAATGGCGATGCCGATAAGAATCCAGATGCCGATAAACACTTCGCGCTTTAAAAATCCCCACTGCTCCACCAGGTCGGCGTTCGACAAAAATTTAACTGCCAGCGCCAGCTCCAGAAAACCCAGCACCACTTTTACCGAAGTCAACCAGCCGCCCGACTTTGGCAACGACTGCAGCCAGTTGGGGAACATTGCAAAAAGTGCAAAAGGCAAGGCCAATCCTAAACCAAACCCGGCCATACCAAATGTAAGCTGCGTGGCGCCGCCATCATTTGTAAGCGCACCAGCCAACAATGAACCCAGTATGGGGCCTGTGCACGAAAACGAAACAATAGCCAGCGTAAGCGCCATAAAAAAGATACCGCCGAAATCGCCCAGTCCCGACTTCGAATCTATTTTAGAAGCCAGCCCGCTGGGCAGCCCTATTTCATAAAAGCCAAAAAATGAGAGTGCAAAAAAGATGAAGATGACAAAGAACAGCAGGTTCAGCCACACGTTGGTGCTGATGTTGTTAAGCACTTCGGGGTTGGTTTGATCGAGCAGGTGAAAAGGAACACTCAGCAAAGCATAAATTAAAAAGATGCTTAAACCATAAAAAAACGCATTGCGCAAGCCTTTGCTACGCGTGCCCGAGCGTTTGGTAAAAAACGAAACCGTTAACGGAATGAGGGGGAAAACGCAAGGCGTAATGAGCGCAATCAAACCACCTAAAAAACCAAGAACAAAAATAGAACCCAAGCCTTTATCAGCCGTGCTATCATCGCCGCAGGCCACCGCCGGATTTTTTACATCTATGCTGGGAATAAAAATGCGTGCGCTTGCTTCCACACCACCTTCCAGCGCCACGTTAAACGCCGTTTCGCCCTGGTAAAATTCGTCGCCCTTGCCATAGGAGTATAGCAGCTTTCCCTGCAGGCTGGCCGGTACGGTGCCTTCAATAGTAAAGGGTAGCCGCCAGGTGGTAGCGCCGTTAATCAATTTTACTTCTTCCTCAAAAATGGGGCTACGCTCTGTTTTTATATTACCGGAATCTTTAAAGTTGCCTGCGGTCTTCATAGCCGAATCCGGAAAAGCGACAGATGCCATTGATACTTCGCTCACCACCTGGTTGGGTGCATACAGTTGCCAGCCATCGGCGCCGGGTGTGGTAAAAATAATTTCGTATTGGTTTTCTCCGGTTTTAATGCTTTGCACCTGCCAGTTAAACTGGGTACTGTCCTGTGCCAGCAAGGGCTGAAAACTAAAGAGGGCAAATAGGAAAAAGAGGTGACGGTAAATAGGTTTCATTCTGGTTTGTTTCAAAAAAATGAAACGGATTCTAGCTAAGAATCCGTTCACAAAAAAAGAAATGGAAAATTATTTTAACGCAATTGAAAAGTTGACGGTCTTTGGCGGCAGGCATTTTTTATCATCACAGGTCTGGTATTCCAGCTTGCCGGTAACGTTGGTTTTAGCACTACCTTTTACTTTTACCAATTGTACAAAATCTACTTTGTTGCTATACTGGTTGGCCGTTACGCCCAGTGTGGGATCTTTGTATTTTTCCAGCTTGCCCATCTCTTTTACTTTACCATCAATGGTGAGCAGCGGGTTGTTGTTAAAGTTAAATGAAGTAGGAATGGCAATAGCATCTTCCGGCTGGTTTTGCGAGTACAGGTGCCAGCCCGGCTGCATGGTAGCAGTAAGGCGCACTTCGTATACATTGGCACTTACTTTTTTAGAAGCAAACGACCACGATACGGGACTTTGTGCAAAAGCAATACTTACCAATAAAACAGAGAGCGAAAGAAATAAAAGTTTTTTCATGCTACTGACTTTAGTTATTGCAAATTTCCTTTTTAATTCTTTGAGGTTATGTTAAAAGCTGCGCTCTTAACATATATATAAAAATATAAAACGTCTCAATTTGCTTTTAAGTTCAATGTTCAGCGTTTAAAGTTGGGCATACTAAAACGTCTGTTTTTCCTTTTAAATACGCTTTCAACTTTTTTGTTTTCACCTTGACTATTGAATGCTCTTTAAAACGTCTCCTTTTCCTTTTAAAAGAATCTCTTTCTAACGTCTCATTTTCTTACATGCTTATACGTTAAAAGAGAAACAAGACGTTTTGATTACAACGCCGCCAGCTCGGGCACTGACTGAAACAGCATTTTGAAAATAGAGCGACCATCGGTGTTGCCCAGGCCTGTAGGTAATGCAGGCTATGTTGCGCACCGATCCGTTGGGGTTGGCTTCCGGCGTTTCGTTGCCCTGCTCGTCACAATACTTTAACAGTACCTGTCCATTGGCTTCCAGCCTATCCAGCGTTTTATCATCGGCATAATAGCGGCCTTCGCCGTGTGCTACCGGAATTTTATACACGTTATTCTCTGCATCTTTTACAAACACATTTTTACATACAAACTGCTGGTGCTCGTTGCGCAGCAGCGCGCCGGGCAGCAGTTGGCTTTCGCACAGTATCTGAAAACCGTTGCACACACCCAGTACCTTACCGCCACGGCTGGCAAAATCAATCACACTTTGCATAATGGGGCTAAAGCGGGCAATGGCGCCGGTGCGCAGGTAATCGCCGTAGCTGAAACCGCCGGGCAGCACAATGCAGTCGTCGGTAGTAAAACCGCTCAGGTCACTGTCTTTATGCCAAAGCATCACCACGTCTTGCTTCAGGTCGTGCAAAAGCGCTTCGTACATATCTCTGTCGCAATTGGAACCCGGAAATACTACTACACCAAATTTCATTTTCGTAAAATTTTACCGCGCAAAGATACGGTGTAAGCATTAGCCAGCCTCACTGCCAGGCCGTTGTTAGAAATTGTTGTGAAATTATAAACACTACCATCCCAAAAAACAGGAGCAGCGGCAGCCATTTGCGCTGCGGGTATAGGTAGGCCGACGCATGAAAAGCAGCAAAAGGCACGGCTGTAAGCACCCAGGTATGAAAGGATTCGGTACTGTTAATAAAAGGCACGCCAAAAGCCAGCAGCAAAAACAAGAGCAGCACGCTCCAGTTTTTACGCACCTGTATCAGCATTTTTCGTAATTGGGCCTGTACAAAATAACCTCCAACTAAAAAAGGTATAGCCAAAAACAAAGTGCTGCCCACCAGCCACAGCGAGCGCTCTAACTCCGGTGCCTGCAAATAAACTTGAGGGAAAAACTCAGAGGCGGAAAATCGGTCTTTCAAAAAAAGATAGGCCGCGTAAAAATAATAAGGTGTGGCTGCGCCCATCAGCAGGAGGAAAAACTCGTTAAGTCTAAAGGCACGAAGAATCATCAGCCCCAGCACAATAGCCAGCAGCAACAGCAGCGACGGAAAAAAGATGAACGAGGTGATGCCCGCCAGCAGGCCCAGGTTAAATATTTTGCCATTAACGGCGCCTTGGTTGTACAGGCTGAAAAGCAAGGTAAATATAAGAATGATGAACAGGTTGGAAACCAGCGCCGCCGACAACATGCTCCACTCCGGCAGCAATGAAGTAATAAGCAGGTAGGCCATGGCGGGCAGAAAGGTTTGCCGCGAGGTCATGCGATACTCGTTCACCAGGTAATTGATCATCAGAGCCTGCACATAAATAAGTACAAAGGCCAGTATTGATGCCAGCAGGGCGCCATTGCCCGAGCCATTGATAAACGTAACAAAACCCTGGTACAGCCGGCCATCGTTATCGGTGGCAACAACTTGCTTAGGATACAGGAAAAGCGGTAGTTTAATGAGCAGGCCGAATATGAACAACAATACGATATTGGCCGGCGACTTTTGTTTAAATAAGGCAATCACACGTCAATGCTACAGATTATAATCGAGTTTTGCAAAGCAAATGTAATTATTACGGAAAC
>CBDTUH010000238.1:0-5527 GCA_965363375.1 uncultured bacterium | reverse complement strand
CCATGAACTTTTGGATGGAAACCGCTATGGACGACCTGAAAAAAGTGCTGGCCAAAGTAGATGTGCTGATGGTGAACGACAGCGAAGCGCGCGAGCTGAGCCACGAGTTTTCGCTGGTAAAGGCGGCTAAAAAAATATTGCAGATGGGGCCCCAGTACCTCATTATCAAAAAAGGCGAACACGGTGCCCTGCTGTTTCATAACGACCAGGTGTTTTTTGCACCGGCACTACCACTGGAAGATGTGTTTGACCCCACCGGTGCCGGCGATACGTTTGCCGGCGGCTTTATCGGCCACATTGCCCGCACCAAAGACATTTCTTTCGAAAACATGAAAACTGCCATTATTATTGGCTCGGCCATGGCTTCATTCTGTGTAGAAAAATTTGGTACGCAGCGCCTTACCGAAATCACCAAAGAAGATATTGACCGCCGCATGATACAGTTTCAGGAGCTGGTGAACTTTGATATTGAGCTGGTATAACTTTTAAAAGGAAAATGAGACGTTTCAAAAAAGTCAAAAGTTAAAATGTAAAACCATTAAAGTGGTGTTCGATAATTAAAAGGAAAAAGAGACGTTTTTATATTTTTCAAAGCCTGCTGTGCATCAGCAGGCTTTGCTATTTTCGCGCATGTTTGCAGGCTACCTGGCTTCGCTTGGCTATGTTTTTTTACTGGCTATTGGTACTTTCTGCTTTGGCTATGCGGCAAAGCGCAGCAGCGCCCTGTATGTGCTGTGGCTGGAGACGTTGTTGGGCGCAGCCCTTATTTTACCCCTGTTATTATTGCTGGAGCCTCTATCGCTGCCGCAGCTGCTAACAAAGCCGCAGGCGCAAAACTGGACCTGGCTGTCTGCATCGGCACTGTTTGGCTTTGTAGGCGGCAACTATTTTTCCCTTATCAATTTAAAAACGGCCGGCGAGCAAACCAACAGCCTGCTGTCGCCGGCCATAACATCTGTAACGGTGCTGCTTAGCTTTGCCGTGTTTGCCGAAAAGCTGCAGGCATTGCAATGGCTGGGTATTGTCATTGTGCTGGTAACGGTTGTTTATTTTTTAAAATCCACTATTCAAAACCCTCAAAATACATCGGGCTCAAAGGCAGGCGCTGTCAGCGGAATGGCTACCGTGGTTTTTATTTCGCTTTCCATTATCTGTTCCATCAAGGGCGCTGCCGAGCACATTTCTATTTTGCATGCCCTGTTCATACGCCTGCTGGTGGCTTTTGTGCTGGTGAGCGTAGTTTTTATGGTTAAAAGAAAAGGCGCCCGCAAAGGTGGTAATGTATCTTTTTTTGCAGCGGTGCTGGTAGGCGTGCTGGTGCAAACCATTGTATCCAACTATCTGTGGTACTATGCATCGTTTACCATTGGTGTGGCCGTGTTTCAAACCCTTATTGCCACGCTGCCGCTGTGGGTGTACGCTATTGATGTGTACGTGCTCAAAAAATCAAAACCTTCCTTTTTCTTTTTGGTAGTGGCGCTGGTGGCAGGCATGGGCATTTGCCTGCTGATGTTATAAGCCAAACATGGTAAAAGAAAAAGAGACGTTTTCTCTTTTTACTTTTATTGCGGCGGCAAATGTTGTAAGCTTTTTCCATTCCGGTTGTTGAAAGCCAGTACGGCAGAAAATAAACACATTCATTTTTAAAAGGAAAAACAGACGTTTTGAGCGGTACCGATTTTTCGGTATTCCCACTGCTGCCCGGCGCTTCAATATTAAAGACAGGTATAATATTGCAGGTATGTATTAAATAGAGAATACTGATTGATTGTTAAATGTTTATATATGCAAAACGTCTTGTTTCCCTTTTAAAAAATCATTGCGAAAATGGATTTAACAGCTTTGCCAGCTGCTGCTGCTTGACAAAAACTGACAAGGATTTAATGCAAATTTGCTTTGTAACCAAAACTAACTTGCTTTTTTACAAAAGCCGTGTCTTCAACATCGATATCGAGCACCGCTTTTGTAGAAAAAATAAGGATAAAAGTAATGTACTGAAAGCTTAGCTACAGGCTTTAATGATAAATGTAAATTGGCCGGTTTTAGGCCGGAACAATACCTCGGACTTTAACTTCTGCACAAAAGGAAAAAAGTAGGTTTATTACTTGGATGCACTGCTTTATACAAACATGGTTTGTGATTTAAACTTTCATTTTATGCCGGTTCATTCCATAAAAAACACAGAAAAAGAACTCAATTTATTTATAACGCGGCTGGAGGCAGGCGGCGTGGTGCAAACCGTAGAAATACACGAAATAGATATGAGCGGCTGGGTGCTGTTTGAATGCTTTATGCACCCGGCACAAACTGTGGTGTACATTGGCTGGGACGAAGAAGCCCAGGCACCCGAGTGGATAGATATGGAAGAAGGTATGATGCCCGAATATGCCACCCTGCTTACTGCGGCCATACAGCAGTTTAAAAGAAAAATAAAAGCTGCCTAGGCGTTTAATAATCCTTGTTGGCTTCTTCTTCGTTAATGGGCAGATCCTGCCGGTAAATGGCAGTGGTTTGCTCCAACTTTTTATAAAACAACTCTTTCATTAGCTGCGGCTCGTGCACTTTTACTTTATCCAGCCCATAAGCTAAAAAACCAAACAACTCGCGGCCAATGCTGCAGCGCAGGTGCAGCATGCAGTTGCCGTTGGGCAGCGGCTCCCATTTTTGCGAGGCATGCCAGAAGTAACGCTGCCACGAGCGGGCATAACCTTCTGTAAATTCTATTTTAATATCGTACACTTTATCGTCCATGGCATCTGAAATGCCAAATACAGCTTCCATCTGCTTGTGGTAAGTGGCCTCCAGCTTTTGACGGTTAAAGGTTTTGTTGGTGAGCTGAAATCGTGTGTCTTTGTCTACCGCAAAGTTTACCAGCTTGCCCTGCGTGGTAAGCCCCGAAATGTACAGGCGGCCATAATGCAGCACCAGGTACATAGGGTACACGGTTAGTGGAAAAGGGTCGGGAGGCAGGTGCACATTGGCTGGGTTGATGCCGATGGAAACAATAAGCAAGCTTCGCTTGTTGTGTAGCGCCCAAATGTATTCTTCCATTTGCTGGTGCTCAATTTCGCCGTAGATGTGGCTGAAGTAATTGGTTCGCTTAAAGTACAGCTCATGCGCCTGTGCATATTGTTCATATTTGTTTTTGGAAAGCGCTTTATAAAAAATCTTTTCAAACTTTTCTATAGAGGACGTACGCTGTTTGATAATGCCTTCTGGTGCAAAATTCTTCAGCAGGTAAAAGGAGTTAATATCAAAATGGGTTAGTTTTTCCGAGGCTTCGGCGTACTCCAGCTTCCAGGTTTTGCGGTTTTTTTCGTCGGTAAATTCAACCACGTTTTCACCTTCGGCAATTTGCAGTGTTTGCAGTTCGTTCAGGTCGCGGTACAGTTGGCGGCTGCTTACTTTTATGCCCGCGCTTTCGGCCCACTGGCTGATCATTTCAATGGTTACCGGCCCCCTGCGCAGGCGGTTGTAAATGCGTATCATGCGTTCCAGTCTTGCAGACATAAGTTCTTTCTTTTGTTTAAAATCTTCTTGCTAACACCACTGTTGTTTTAAAATATACTTTCACGCCCTTGCTGTTGTACAGTTCGGCAGCAATAACGTAAGTGCCTACCGGCAGCGGCTGGTTCTTTTCATCAAGCCCGTTCCATTGCCATACTCCCTGCGTAGCCATCAGGCCGTTCTTTACCAGGTGGCGCACTTGCCGGCCCCCGGCATCGTACAGGTATACGTTGGCTACAAAGCCGGCCTCTGTAGTACTGTACTCAATATTGGTAATATCATTATAACCATCACCGTCCGGCGAAAAGGTTTTTGGCAAAACGTTTATTATTGCTTTTGAAACAACAGTTGCAAACTGGCTGTTTTTGTAAGTGGGCGTTCCATGGCCAACATCCGATGCTGCAGAATGCCAGTTTTCCTTTTGTCCTGATGGGCCGTTGATGTCTATCCGTTCCAAAGCCACGCCTTCGGCATCCTTTATCAGCGGGTGGTGCCAGTCTTTGCTGTACCGCACTTCGTCAATAATGGTTTGCTGCTGGTTAAGCACCACCACCGTTCCGACATCATCAGGCATGGATGGAAGCGATGACACTTGCAGCACTGCATCCAGGTTGGGTACAAAATATTGTTTGGGCAAAATCAGGGCGTCTTCTGTCAGCAGCAGGTAATCGCCGGGAAAAAGGTAGAAAGGAAAAAGAGACGTTTTTCTGATGTTGGTCAACTGGCCACTGCTATTGCGGTTGGCTATTTGTAGTTCACTTATATCAAGCACCTTTTGGCTGCGGTTGTACAGCTCAATATAATCGCTGCCGGCTGGCTTGGGGTTAAAAAGAATTTCGTTGATGACAATATCGCCGGGCTCTGTTGCTTTAGGCTGGCCAACCGGTAGTTTATTTCTGATGCCCAGAGTATTGCCACTGCAGTCGGCCACCTGCACTACAGTAAGTGTGTAAACGGTATTGCTGTCTATGGGTGCGGCCAGTTGCAGTTCTACTGTATTTAAAAGGGGATTGATGGCTTTTACGCCTATAATTTCTATATCGGGCTGCAGCCTGAAGTTGGCAAAAGCTACAGCTTTGCTGCTGTCTAACGTTTCAGAAAAATAGATACGCAGCGTAGTGGGGTTCACCACAACCGCATTTACCAGTTTGGGTGCTTCTTCATCTTTATTGCTGCCTGCAATGGAGTTTAACTTACCGGGTGTACCGCCGCGGCCGTTCTCGCTGGCGCTCCAGTTGGGCGCACCGGTGCATGGATTTTCAACATCAATCATCTCCAGGCTGTAGCCGCCTTTAGCTTTTGTAGCATCAGCATACCAGTCGTCGGTGTAAGCCACGGCATGTATCATTTTGTTTTCGTCAGATACAAGCGAAAGTGTTGTGCCGGTATTGACCAGCGCGGGGAAGGAAGGAATGGAAAGGGTGTTGCCGAATTGGGAAAGTGCTGGCTGCTGCGATGCCGTAGTAACAATTACAAAACTATCAGGCTGCAACACAAATTGGGGAAAAGCACCGCTGCGCGAAGAAGAAGTTATCAATCGCCAGCCTTGTAAATTAACAGGCCTGTTGCTCACATTCTTCAGCTCAATATATTCGGCATTTGGCAAGGCCACTGTGGGGTCGGGGTCGGCCATAATTTCAGTGATCAGCACACTATGCCTGCCGGCGGGCTGCGCTGTGGTTACGGAATACACCAATATAAAAACTAAAAGGGCAAGCAGGCACTTCATTCGGACAAATATAAAAAAAGTTGCAAGCGAAAGCTTTGCTATTTGGTTTTAATTCTATTTCGCAATATTTTCGCCGGGCAATGATGACAAACAAGCATACAAAAAAGGTAAAGAAACAGCTGTCCGAAAAGGAAGGTGTGTAATGCCGTTGTATGTATAAATTATAACCAGCAGCCTTCCCCAAAACGGAGGGCTTTTTTAATGTAAAAACGTCTTAAAATCCTTTTAAAAAAAGTAAAAATGAAAGTTGCAGTTGTTGGCGCTACCGGCCTTGTAGGTACCAAAATGTTG
>CBDTUH010000237.1:0-5546 GCA_965363375.1 uncultured bacterium | reverse complement strand
AGGTGCCGCTCATCCAGTTGTCTGTAAATTGACCGCTCGATTCCAGCTGCCCGTTACTATACCAGCTTTTATAGGCGCCCTGTCGCAGACTGGCGTAAGGCGGTGGGGAACCGGCCATGACCAACAATGCAGCTGCATTTTTTTCTGCTTCGGTTTGCGGTTCTTTAAAATGAGTTTCCGTCATTAGCAGCCCATTGGGGTGCCAGCTTTTCCACTGTCCTGATAAATAATTATCTACCACCAGCCCCGAATCTTTCAGCTGACCATCTGAATACCAGAAGCGCCAGGTGCCCGTCATTTGGTTGTTGCGGTAATAACCTTCGCGCGCCTTTATATGTTGAGGATAGTAAGCAGAAAATGGGCCGTTCTTAATAGTTAGCTGCCTGTTGGTAAAGAAGGCTTTTATCAGCGGTGTGGTATCTGGGTAAACAGCATACAGCATCCAACCGCCTTCTACTTTGATGGATACGCCTGCAAAAACACCGCGCTTGGCTGTAGTCAGCTGCAGGTTCTGATCCAGGTAAATAATGCTGGTGTCTCCCTTTTTTTGTGCCAGGGTACATAGCGGCAGCAGCAACAGTAAACAAAGCAGTTTCATGCCCTTAATATATTCATTATTTCATTAGCCTGTATACGGGGTACTGCATGTGCGTTGGCTCGTAGTAAGGCGAATTCTGGAAAACCAAATTCAGTTGCGCGCGGGCACTTTTGGCAAACTCGGGGTCGGCAGCGCGGCGCTCCTCCAGCTTCTTTCTAACGTCTGCATTTTCTTTTAAAAATTTGGCAGCTGTTTCTTCAAATACATAATCCGAAAAGCCTTCCTTTTGTCCTAAGATGGGGTCAAAAAAGTTCCAGGCAAAATAGCTGTCCTCGGCGTGTGGCTCCAGCACTTCAGTTAAAAAGCGAGCCGCCGGTTGATTCATCGGTATGTAATAATCACCAGCCCGGAAAGAAACTTTTTTTACCGTTGTAGATACCTGCACACCGCTGTTTACATGATGGCCTTCAAAGGGGCGCGGGCTGCTGTTGTACTTTTCTATTCGGTAGCTTTCCACTTCAATAGTGGTATCATTTTGAAGTCGGCGCAGCCGCACGCCGTTCCACTGCAGCCTATCAATCACCTTCCACCAGCCTTGGGGAATAATGTAAGCCACCGGTTTTTGCACCGATAACGTATCGCGGTAAAAGTTGTAAAAAGGAACCTGCACTTCAAAAGGTTTGGTGCGGTCGTAGTACAGGCGTGGTAGTCCGGATACTTCGCTTTCTTTTCTGCCGGAGGCAAAGCCTTTATAGGTTATCTGTTTGCTTTGGCTTCGGTCAAGCTTCCAGGCAATGGGAAAATCTTTTTGGGCCATCTGCGCCTTTTTTTGCTGCGCGCGCAGGTTGCCAATTTGCGTGCTGTTTTTAGCAGTAAATTCTATAAAGCTTTCCATTAGTGCATAAGTGGCCTGCACACGCTGCGGATAAGGTTTGAGCATATGCGTTTCGGGTACAAAAGCAAATGTGTTGAAAAGCGATGCATAGCCGCTACTGTAGCGCGGGCTGTCCCAAAACTCGCTCCAGCCTTTTTCCGGCGTTTCGCCAAAATGATTTACATAAGGCACCAAGTCAAATCCTTTCTGCTTCATCAGGCTGTATAAAGCGGGCTCAAAAGTTTGGTTCATGAACCTTCCCATTTCGCCGCCCAGGCGGTTGTGCTGCGATGCAATTAAGGTCATTACATGCTGGTAATCGGCGCCGTTGCTTACATGATTGTCTACAAACACATCGGGGTCCAGCAGGTGAAAAATTTCGGTGAAGGTTTTGGCATTGCGACTATCAACTTTAATAAAATCGCGGTTCAGGTCGTAGTTCTGTGCATTGCCTCTAAAGCCAAATTCGGCAGGGCCATCCTGGTCTACACGGTAGTTGGCGCTGCGGTTGAGCATACCGCCCACGTTGTACACAGGTATAATGGCTAGCACTACATTTTGTGGTAATGTTTTTCGCTTTTCGGCAATATCGCGCACCAATTGCATGCTGACATCTATGCCATCGGGCTCGCCGGGGTGTATGCCGTTGTTGATGAAAATAAAACGTCTCCCTTTCCTTTTAAGTGAAGCAATATTAAAATCCTTATCGGCAGAAATCAGAACTAAATGTAATGGATAACCTGCATCCGTATTTCCGTACTCTTTCATCTGCACCAGGTCTGACCGCTGGTCTACCTGCTTATAAAAAGCAATGCACTCGGCATAAGTGGCGGTTTCCTGTCCGCTTGTTTTTTCAAATCTTGTTTTCAACGTTTGCCCGTAAGTAAGGCAGGGCAGTAAAAGAAAAATCAGCAATTTTTTCATAACAAAAAGGTAGGTAGCGAATATAAAACATTGCAGCCGCGCCGGCGCTTATTTAATTGCAAGCTTGAATAAATATCGTAAATTTAGTAAGACGCTTCACCTCCAAAAAACTACTGCCATGAACGCGCTTGACTTTTCGATAGCAGCGCCCGCTGCCGATAACAAACAACTGCTGCATCAGGCCATTAACGAAATCAAAGCCCTTGGCGCCCACCTTGGCAGCGGCGAAGAAGTAGGGGTACAGAGCAAACCGGCTACGTTGCTGAGCAAAATAATGGACGATGCCGTGTTGCTGCCCAACCTGCCCGTGATGCACAAAATTACCGACGACCAGTTTTTGCAAAGCCAGTACAATCTGCCCATAGATGTGCAGCAAACGCTGGAGAAAAATAATTTTTACTGGCTGCAAATTCCGGTGGGTGTTTTTACAAAAGAAAACTGGGCTTACAGTCGCATCGAAGTGGGTGTGGTGATGGATGCGGTGGATGGTGAAGATATTCCGCGCGCGTTTCGCATACTGCCCGATAAGGAATTTCAGCAACTATTTGAGTGGACCACCGAAGGCGAAATAGGCTTGGATGCGAACTTTAATTTTTCGGGCAAAACCGCGCAGTACAATTTTGAATTTAAAGGCAACGAACTAAAGCTGCAGGCTGGCGCCGGCGCGGCTGCCGATTTCAAAAGCAAAATGGTGTACGGCCCTTTGAGTTTTAAAATCCGCAAAACACTGATTGATTATGCCGGCAAAAACACCAGCATGATAAAATGGGTGTTGGATGATACGCAAACCATACAGGACGGATTTGACCTGGTAGGCATTATACAGGTGCCCAAATCGTACAAGCAATTGAACGTGGCTGCCGAAGTGCGCGCGCGCCGCACGCTAAGCGATATTCCCGACCTGCTGGGATTTTTTCAGTCGCTGAGCCAAACGGTAAAAAACTTTTTTAAAACCGGCTGCCCCACGCGCGATGCCAAGCAATGGAACCTGAGTTCTTTTTTATAAACGTCTGTTTTCCCTTTTAAAACGGCAGATGAAAGTGATGTAAAAGATTTGCAAGATGAGGAATGAAAACGTCTCTTTTTCCTTTTGGTTTTAAGACCATCAAATGATTCTTTTAAATCATAGTCATTATTTATTTTTTATTTAGTTCAAAACGTCTCTTTTTCTTTTTAATCCGCACGTGCTATCGAAAGCTTTTAAATGCACACATATGCGGTCCTATGTATTAAAAATTGAGATAAGGCCCGAGGGCTTTATTGCAGCCCGTTATTTTGATAACGAAAAAAACGAAGCGCCGATAGTGCTGCCGGTTGGCAAAGACAAATTGAACCTGTCGGGCGATTACGAAACCATCAATGTAATGGTGAACATCCTGCGCGACAACCGACTGAAAGGAGATGAGGAATATGAACTGCTGGGCGCTTACCTGTACAATGCTTTAATGGATAATAACATTGGTGAAAAGCTGCACCAGTGGCGCCACGACCCCGATGTGGACTATGTAAAAATTGAGCTGAATTTTTCCGGCAACAATAATAAATACGCTACCTGGCCCTGGGAATATATGTATTGCAAGCCCGGGAAGTATGGTGACAATACTGGCTATTTTGTGGCCGCGCACCGAAAAATAATTATTACCCGCCCGGTAAATAAAGAGTTGCAGGAAACCTCCGAACCGCTGCGCATTTTGCTGGTGGCGCCTGGCCCCTCCGCCGGTGTAAATGATGCATCGGGAAAGATAAAAAAGACGTTTGGCCTCAGCCTGCTTTCGTACGAAAACCTGTTTGCCACCATTGAAGAAATTGTAGCACCTTTTCAAAGAATCATTCAGCTGACACGGCTGGCAGCAGAGGAAAAGGAAAACGAACTGGGTGAAAAAGCCTACGTGCTTACCAAAGATGTTTTTGGCAATAAAGTGGAAACCATTCAGCCGCATGTTATTCATTTTTACGGGCACGGCCGCATCAGCGAAAACAAGGGTATGCTGGCCTTTACCGACGAATGGGGGCGCCACGACTGGGTGGATGAAGAAACCTTTGCCAACCAAGTGCAGTTGAGCAGCAACATCCGTTTTGTGTTTTTGCAGGCCTGCGAGTCGGCAGCGCTGGCGCCGCACAAGGCCATATCCGGCGTAGCACGGCAACTGGTATCTTGCGGTGTGCCGGCTGTAGTGGCCATGCAGTGCCGCATCAACCAGGACTCGGCCCTTAACTTCACCAAAACCTTTTATGAAGACCTGGCTAAGTCGGGCATTATTGATGCCGCCGTGCAAAAAGGCCGTGTCAGCATTTCGGAAGCCAAAAAAAAGTCGGAAGATTCGGATGTGGAAGAACGCGATTTTGCCTTTGGCATTCCCGTGCTTTACATTAAAGACCGCAACCCGCTTTTTAAAACTGACAATATTATTACCACGGAGGAAAGCAAAGATTCGGACCAGCACGAGAAATTTGCATGCTATATATGCGATGCGCTTTTGCCACTTAAAACAAAGCACTGCATCAACAACTGCGGTGCGTTTGTAGACCGTCCCAACCCATCGTGTAACAACAGGGATTGCCCACGGAAAATTTTGAGTTGGTTTAAGGCCTGCCCCAGCTGCGGCATACTCAACAAGGACTATTCACCCAAAAAAGAAAAAGAAGGCGTATGAATTTGCTGATGGAAAATTACGCGCAGGAAGCGGGCGGTTTACAGCCGCTGCGCAAGCTTTACTTTGAACTGGGCAAAACACTTTACCGGCAGGGCAACTACCCCAAAGCTATGGAGCATTTAACCGATGCGCTAAATGCTGCAGATGGGTCGGTAGACGACTGGAAGATTTACAATGTGCTGTACGACATTTGCCGCGATACCGACCAAAAAGAAAGCGCCCGGGAAAATTTGCTGAAGGTGATAGCTACGGCGCCGCCGCATGTGTCAGATGAAATGATCAGGCTGAAAAATGAAGATTATTTGGATTTGGAAGTTGAAAAGGAGGAGAAAGAAAAAGAACAGGTGTTGCTGCTGCAGGGCAAAGGCGAGATACTAAAAAATGAAGGTGATACAACCGAGGCCGCATTAATGTTTGAGCAGGCTTTACAAGCAGCTTCGCAGGTAGACGATAAAGACGTGGAAAAAGCAGTGCTGCTGGACCTTGCAGAACTTTGGCTTGATGAAAACGAACTGAAAAAAGGCGAAACGATCTTAACAACCCTGAGCCCGCCGCA
>CBDTUH010000236.1:0-5631 GCA_965363375.1 uncultured bacterium | reverse complement strand
TTTCACCTTGCACCGCAATGGCATTGGCTTCCGCTGTTTTGATACGCGTGTCTCTGTCAGCTTCTACTTTACCAATCTGCTCATCTCTTTTTGCAGCCGCCAGCAACACTTCGCGGTCTTTTACGGCCATGGCAATCTGGGTATCGCGGTCGCGCTGCGTTTCGGCAATTTGCACATCGCGGTCTTTTTGCGTTTGCTGAATGCTGATGTCGCGCGAGCGGTCGGCTTCCGCTTTACCAACTTCACCAAAACGTTCCTGCTCGGCCACGCTTTTCTTGGCTTCGTTAATGGCTTTGGCTGCCGCTTCTTTACCCAGTGCCTCTATATAACCGCTTTCATCTTTAATGTCAGTAATATTTACGTTGATCAGTTTTAAACCAATCTTCTTCAGTTCCGCTTCTACATTGGAAGCTACGTTGCTTAAAAACTTATCGCGGTTGTTGTTGATCTCTTCAATATCCATCATGGCCACTACCAGGCGCATCTGTCCCAGAATAATATCATTGGCATGCGAATGAATATCTTGCCGCTGCAAACCCAGCAAACGCTCAGCCGCATTCTCCATTACACCCGGCTCTGTAGAAATACCCACTGTAAATTTTGAAGGCACATCCACACGAATGTTTTGTTTGCTTAATGCATTGGTCAAATTCACTTCAATAGACATCGGTGTGAGGTCCATAAAGGAATAATCCTGGATTATAGGCCAGATAAATGCGGCACCGCCATGTATACAACGCGCCGTCAGGTTGCCTTCCGTGCCTTTACCAACTTTACCATACACCACCAATATCTTGTCGGATGGGCAACGCTTGTAACGGCTAAAAAGCGAAAAAATAAGAATGAAAATAAAAAGGACCGCCACGGCAATCACAATCAGCAAATAACCAGTCATAGTTTTGGTTTGAAGTGTTTATAGATTAATTAAATAGTTGAGATGTAACCAGCAGAATACGATCGTTCAGCAGCTTTACCACCTGTATGGGTTTGCCGGTGGCAATGTCGGCTGCATCGTCAGTCATGGCATCCAGTTCTACAAGTCTACCCTGCACCTGCACCTGCACTTTGCCCATGCCGCTGCGCTGCGCCGGAATACGCAGATACGTTTCTCCTACCTGATTGATCGCGTTTTTCATTTGCAACGTACCGCTGTTGCGCATTTGTGCCGTGCGGCGCATCAGCACATACATCAGCAGCACCATGCTAAAGCCAGAAGCTAATGCAATAAAAATCACGAAGCCGTTGGAAAGTCCTGCTTTGTAAGCAGCCAAACCTGCCCAGCCAAACATGGTAAAGAAAGCAATCAGGTTTTTAACAGTAAAAAACTGGTAACCGGCACCACTATCTTCACCAGAAAAAACATCAGAATCATCAAAGGCATCGCCGCCACCGATAAAAGAAAGAATGGTTTGAATTACAAAAAGGAGAGAAAAGAAGAGTGCAATTGACCATAAAATCAGCTCAAAGCCCTCCAGGCCCCGGTACCAATCCAGTATATCCCACATCATAGCAGTTAGTTTTTTCTATTGCGCCAATATACTGAATTTCAAAATGTTTTAAAAGCCTTTTAAGACATTTATTTTCAAGGTGTAGCAACTATAATTAAGCTAAAATAAGCACCACCAATCTTTATCGTTGTTGAAACAAAAACGTCTCTTTTTCCTTTTAATTTTCAAAAGGAAAAAGAGACGTTTTGTACTTAGTACCGTATAAAGAAACAGGAGGCTATTTATGCACTTCGCTCGTAAAATGAAATTCGATATCCGGGTTATTGGTGCGTTCGGTATTTAAAAACCATTCACTTTGCGCCAGGTACACCAGGTGGCCGTCTTTATCTTCTGCAATGTTGGCTTGCTTGAATCGGGTAAAATCTTCCAGCTTTTTCGGGTCTTTACTGGTTATCCAGCATGCTTTGTAAAATGGTAAGGAATTAAATTGTACAGAGGCGCCATACTCGTGCAAAAGTCGGTATTGAATCACTTCAAACTGCAGCTCACCTACGCAACCAATAATTTTTTTATTGCCGCCAAACTGGGTAAACAACTGAGCCACACCTTCATCGGTTAATTGTATCAAACCCTTTTCCAGCTGCTTGGTTTTCATCGGGTCCTTGTTCACTACTTCTTTAAATATTTCGGGCGAAAAGGTAGGGATGCCGGTAAAAAAGAAATCTTCACCTTCTGTGAGCGTATCACCAATTTTGAAGTTTCCGGTATCAAACAAGCCCACCACATCACCAGCATACGCATCATCCACCACGGCTTTTTCACGCGCCATAAACGAGTATGGTGCATTAAAGCGCACATCTTTATCCAGCCGCACATGGTGAAAATATTTGTTGCGCTCAAACTTACCAGAGCATACACGCAAAAACGCAATCCGGTCGCGGTGCTTGGGGTCAAGGTTGGCATGAATCTTAAAAATAAAGCCGCTGAATTTATCTTCATTCACCGCTACAGCGCGCACATTGGTTTCGCGGTCGCGCGGTGTGGGTGCAATGCGAATAAAAGTGTCCAGCATTTCCTTTACACCAAAGTTGTTGATAGCCGAACCGAAAAATACCGGTGCTACATCACCATTTAAATAATCTTTTGTGTTCAATTCGCCATACACGCCATCAATCAGTTCCACATCTTCTCGCAGCGTAGCTGCATCACGCTCACCCACTTTTTCATCCAGCACACCCGAACTTAAATCTGAAATAGAAATGGTATCATCGTCGGTTGCCTTGGTGTTGGCGGTAAACAGGCGGATGCTTTTATTATGCAAATCATAAACACCCTTAAAATCCTTTCCCTGGTTGATGGGCCAGGTCATGGGGTGCAGCGAAATGCTTAATTCTTTTTCAATTTCTTCCAGCAGGTCGAAACGGTTCTTGCCGTCGCGGTCCAGTTTGTTAATGAACACAATCACCGGCGTTTTGCGCATGCGGCACACCTGCATCAGGCGTCGCGTTTGCTCTTCTACCCCATTCACACTATCCACCACCAGAATTACACTGTCTACGGCTGTGAGCGTGCGGTAGGTATCTTCTGCAAAGTCTTTGTGACCCGGTGTATCCAGCAGGTTGATAAGCGTATTGTTGTATTCAAAAGACATTACAGACGTAGCCACCGATATTCCACGCTGCCGTTCTATTTCCATAAAGTCGCTCGTAGCGCCTTTTTTTATTTTATTGCTTTTTACCGCGCCGGCTACCTGAATGGCGCCACCAAAAAGGAGGAACTTTTCCGTTAAGGTCGTTTTTCCCGCATCGGGGTGCGAGATGATGGCAAAGGTTTTCCGTCGGGCAATTTCGTTTTCGTACTTCATGATTAATTTGGGTTACCGGCTTTTTATCGTTACTAAACATTTTTTTATGCCTTGCTGGCCCGGTAACGCTGTGCTTTTTGCGGCTGCAAAGGTAAAACAAAAATGCCCCTATAACCCTGCAGGTGAAGCTTAGGTACTAAAAACTTTGATAAATGTTCAGGGAGTCAATAACGGCGAAAGCGAATAGGCGAATAAAAGTTGAAAACGTCTCCTTTTCCTTTTAAGAAAGGTACCTGCATTAAGGTTTAGAAATTGTAAAGCCTTATTTAAACCTGTTTTTTATGAAACTTGCATTGATAACACTCACACTTTTTTCGGTGCTGCTGCTTTCGTGCGCCACAGCCAACAAGGCACAAAAGCCCCTTGATGGCACCTGGGAACTTTCTGTTTTTCCCAGTGGCGAAAAAACGTTTGCCGAAATTTTTGGCCAGCGCCGCCCCGAAATCACCTTCAATGCTTCGCAAAAACAGGTTTCGGGCACCACCGGCTGCAACCGCTTTTTTGGTCCCTTTACGCTGAAAAACAATCGCATTTCGTTTGGCAGCAATCTGGGGCTAACCAAAATGGCCTGTCCCGAGTACGACGAAAATATATTTGTAAATGCGATGCTACAGGCAGACTCGTACAGAATCGACGGAGATCAACTGGAACTGCTGGCCGGAGATGTAATACTGATGAGTTTTACTAAAAAATAATTGTTGATCCAAACGTCTCTTTTTCCTTTTACATTTCTTAAAAGAAAGCTAACCAAAGGCCATGGCCATCGATATATAGATGCCTGACAGTTAAAGATTTATTAACAAAAAATGGGTATCAATTGCCCACCTTATTGTAAATTTCTCTACGCTTCGCTTGATTAATAACTCATCCATACAAACAGTAAAAAATTGTTTTACGCTTTAAAATCAAATTACTTGATAAATTCAACATTTTTGGTATTGTTTTTTTATACTAACTAATCAAATACCTTTTATGGCAGAATATACGAGAGGTTTGGAAAGTGGGAATGAACGATCCGGCCATAATACGCAAAAGGAAAAAGCATCACGCCGCCTGCAGGGGATAGATTTTGAGGCATTGAATTTTGAACAGCGGAGAGCCCCTTACGGCATGAATACCAGAAAGGAGGAAAGTGCGATGGATAATGCGGGTAACCGCGGTGAACCTGGTACAAAGCGTGACGAAGCATGACATAAAGCCTGGCCCAACGGCCAGGCTTTATTCTTTTAAAAGGGAAAACAGACGTTTTTAAATCTGCGCAAGAGGTGAAGGGCAGTTGCCAAAATGATTTACATTTGTTATCATGCGCCGCACCATCACCATTCTGACTACCTCATTTAAAATGGCCTTGCAGGAACTGGCCAAAAACAAGTTGCGCACTTTTCTCTCGCTTTTTGGTGTTACCATCGGCATTTTCTGCATCATCGGCGTGCTGGCCACGGTTAACAGCCTGGAGCAAAACATTCAATCTGAAATAAAAGAACTGGGCACCAATACCATTTACATCGACAAGTGGGAATATGCCGGCGGCCCCGACTACCCCTGGTGGAAGTATGCCAACCGCCCCACGCCAAAATATGTGGAAGCGGAGGAACTGATGAGGCGCACGCCTACCGCGCAGTATTCCGCTTTTGTTATCAATGTGCAGGATAATGCTGAAGCCGGTGGAAACGTGCTGCAGGGCATCAGGCTATACGGCATCACTTCATCATTTCCTAACATGCAGCCGGTAGATATTGCTTATGGACGCCTGATGACGGAGGGCGAGTTTGCCCGCGGTAGCAATGTGGTGATCATTGGTAATGAAGTAGCTGAAAAACTTTTTGGCGAGCCCGAGCGCGCCGTAGGCAAGTTTGTAGGTGTGCGCGGCCGCAAATGTGCCGTGGTGGGTGTTATTAAAAAGCAGGGGCAGCAAATGATCAACAGCTGGCAGTTTGACCAAAGCGTGATCATGCCCTACCAGTTTGCCCGCACTATTATGGATGAAGACCGCTCCGACCCGCTGATACTGGTGCAAAGTAAAACGGGAATTTCCAGCAAGGTGCTGCAAGACGACCTGCGCGGCGCCATGCGCGGCATTCGCAAGCTCAGCCCCATGCAGGAAGATAATTTTTCCCTGAACGATGTGGCAGCGCTGAGCGATGTGCTGAGCCAGGCTTTTGTAAGCATTAACATTGGCGGCTGGGCCATTGGCGCGCTGTCGTTTATAGTGGGCATTTTTGGTGTAGCCAATATTATGTTTGTTACGGTAAAAGAGCGCACCTCGCAGATTGGGTTGAAAAAAGCCATTGGCGCCAAAAAAAACGTGATTCTTTACGA
>CBDTUH010000235.1:0-5646 GCA_965363375.1 uncultured bacterium | reverse complement strand
CGATACGTTCGACTTTTTCCTGAAAAAAGAAGAAGTAAAATGAACCTGTACGGGCTAATTGGCAAGCCATTGAAACATTCTTTTTCGGCGGCATATTTCAATAAGAAATTTGCCGTCGAAGGCATTGCCGACAGCCTGTACCAAAACTTTGAGCTGGAAAGCATAACGCAGCTGCCGCAGTTGCAGCAACAGCAGCCGAACCTGCGCGGGCTGAACGTTACCATTCCTTACAAAAAAGAGGTGCTGCCCTACTTGCACCAGGCAGACAATACGGTGCAACAGATTGGTGCGTGCAATTGTATTAAAATTGTTGACGGTAAATTGTATGGATACAATACCGATACTATTGGTTTCAGGCAATCGCTGCAGCCTCATTTAAATGCACATCATACAAAGGCTTTGGTGCTGGGCACCGGAGGTTCTTCGGGCGCGGTGCAGTACGCGCTACAGCAATTAGGCATTCCTTACAAACTCGTTTCGCGTCAAAAGGGAAATGAGATGTTTTTGTACGAAGAGCTGACTGATGAAATCATAAAAGAACACACGCTCATCATCAATACTACACCTGTCGGCATGTTTCCGCATACAGATGCTGCACCCGACATTTCTTACAACGCCATTACTGAAAAACATTTGTTGTACGACCTTATTTACAATCCTGAAAAAACACTTTTCCTGCACCACGGCGAAGCGAATGGCGCCACTATTGTTAACGGCTATGACATGCTGCTGCTACAAGCCGAAGCCGGCTGGAAAATATGGAACAGCCCTTTGTAGTGGATTAGTATTGATTAAATAGTTAATTGAGTTGGCTGGTTAATTGGGTTGAATGGTAAAACGTCTCTTTTCCCTTTTGTGAATGGTAAATAGTGAATTGTCAATCGAAGACAATAGAGCAAACGTCTTCTTTTCCTTTTAAAAAATTAAGTTCTATAAAAAGAAAAAGCTGAAAGAAAAACAGGTCTTTCTCTTTCAGCTTTTTGCATGAAGCGTTCTGCTTTCAGTAATGCGCTTTTTTACATTTTTCATTTACCAAAAACGTCTGTTTTTCCTTTTAATATTCAATCTCTCACGCCTTCATTTTATCAATCGCTTCCTGCGGCACGCTTACTACTTTGCGGCTGCCGTAGTCAAAGCACACCATTCCGGTTTTGGCAGCGGCGACGGTTACTTCCTTTCCTTCTTTTTCTACCAGCAGTTCATAATAAAGGTCAAAGCCCACGCGGCTGAAATCGGCTGCGGCTACATAAGCTTTTAAGGCATCGCCATAAAAAAGTTCGGCTTTAAACTCTATGGCCACATCTCCCATAATAAGGCTTGCGCCGGCAAAGTCCAGCTCAGAATAACCCAGGGAATGAAGGTACTGCATGCGTGCTTCGTGCAGCAGGGTTAGAATAGTATCGTTGCCAACATGGCCACCATAATTAAGATCGGTAATGCGCACAGGCAGGGTAGTGGAAAACGAAAAGCTTTCGGGCAGGGACAGTTTGATTCGGGCCATAAGAAGTGTGTTCTAATTTTCCTGCAAGTTCTTTAATAGATCTAAGAATTGAACAAAATCGGTGGTTAAAGATGCCGACATTTTTTGCTGCAGCTGGGCCAGGCGCAGCTCGCAGGCCTGGTGGCGCGGGTCGTCCTCCGGGCAGGCAAAGGCGCTGTACACTTTTTTGGGCAGGCGCACGGGTTCGCCTTCTTCAGACGTGGCTATCATGTAGCGGTCAGTGCGGTCGGTGTTGATGATGTTCGTTTCCTGCGGCACTACATCCAGCTCGGTAGCAAAGGAAGGCTCCACGGGCAGGTTCACCTGTGTTCTGCGCGCTACCAGGTTCCGAACGCTGGTAGCAGCTGAGACGTACTGAGGGCTTTTGCTTCTTTGAGGCTCTTTTTCTGCCGGGGTATCGTTTGCCTGCGTTGTGGTCTGCTGCGGCGGCAGGTTATAGTGAGTTATTTTTTTGGTGCCGGCCGAGGCTGCCGGCGCTGTATTCAGCAGCGTATTTTCAATGGTAGCAGTTGAGGCCGTGGGCTGGTTGCTGTTGCTAATGGTAGTAAAGTAGGCAACGCTGACTACGGCCAGCAGCAGCACGGCCGCAGCTGCATAGCGCATCATTTTTGTGCGCAGGGGCACTACTTTGGCGCCATTGGCTGCAGGCAATTGCGCTTCTATACCCTGCCAGGCAGTAGCGGGCGGCTGCTCGGCATAGTTATATAGTTTTTCAGGAAAAGATGCTTTTTCAGCGTCCAATCCGGCAGCAATAGCATCCCAGGCAGAAGGCGGCGGGTCTGCTTTGTAATTGAATAATTTATGTTCCCAGTTGCTGCTCATACTTATGTTTTGCTCTTTCTTTTTTCTATATGCGTTTGTACCATGTCCTGCAGTATCAGCTTGGCGCGCGAAAGCTGCGATTTGGAAGTGCCCTCGCTGATGCCCAGCTGATCGGCAATTTCGCGGTGCGTATAGCCTTCTACCACGTACAAGTTAAAAACGGTGCGGTAGCCGGGCGACAGTTGCTGCACCAGGCCTATAATGTCTTTTTCAGCCAGGTTGTCCAGCACCGACAGGCTTTTGGCTTCGTAAGTACTTTCTTCCTTTTCGGTAATGGGTTGCAGGTACGATTTTTTGCGGAAATGCTCGATGGCCGTATTTACAAATATGCGCCGCACCCAGCCTTCGAAAGAACCCTCTCGCCGGAAGCTTTCCAGCTTGCCAAATACTTTAATAAAGCCTTCCTGCAAAATATCTTCGGCCTCGGTGGCATTGGCGGCATAGCGAAGGCATACGCCATACATTTTAGGAGCAAAACGCTGGTACAGCTCGTACTGCATTCTGCGGTCGCCCTGCAGGCATCCATCTATTAAGTCGTTTTCCGGTATCAATTGGTTGCTTGTAGAACTCAATATAGTTTTATTTATATAAGGGTAACCCGTTCAAAAATGTTACCAGTCCGTCCACAGCCTTGCGGCGGTGGCTGTATTCGCTTTTCTGCTGCAGGCTCATTTGGGCAAAGGTTTGGCTGGCGCCTTCGGGCACAAAAACAGGGTCGTAGCCAAACCCTTCGCTTCCTTTTGGCTCGTTAATAATAGTGCCTTTGCAGATGCCTTCAAAATAGTGCTCGCTGCCATCGGCCAGTTTTAAGCAAATAACCGTGCGAAACTGCGCGGAGCGATCCTGCTTTCCTTCTAGTTCTGCCAAAAGCTTTTCGATGTTCTTATCGAAAGCCTTGTCCTCGCCGGCATAGCGGGCGCTGTGCACGCCGGGCGCGCCGTTGAGGGAGGTCACTTCCAGGCCTGTGTCTTCGCTAAAGCAGCCATCGCCGGTGAGGTTGAAAATGGTAACCGCTTTTTCCTGTGCATTGGCCTGCAGCGTATCGTGCGGCTCGGGAATGTCAATATCAATTCCTGCATCTTTCAGGCTAATGATGTTGATGTGCGGCGGCACTACCGCTTTTATTTCGGCTACTTTATTGTTATTATTGGTGGCAAAAATGATGTTCATGGTTAGATTTGGAACAGGTTTTTAAGGGCGGTCCAAAGGCTTCTTTTCTGCGCCACGTCGGCTTCTACCAGGTGCAGCGCCGGGGCGTGTAACCATTTTAACTCTTTAAAGTTTTGCACCTGAAAGGGCGGAAAATTAATGGGCATGCCCAGCTGCCCGGGCTTTACGTCAAATAGCAACACCTGCCGGCTGCCAAAATGCTCAGTGAGCGGGCCATAGGCTTTGTTTTCTACCGAATTCAGGTTTACCAGCGCAATATCGGCCACGCTAAGGCCGCAGGCTGATAGGATATTGGTTAAAAACTTGAGCTCGCCATCAGGTAAAAACGCTTCTTTTTCCCTTTGCACCACTACCAGCACGCGCCGCGCATTGCCGCCCAGCGAGCGTATAAAAGGTTTTTCAGACGTTTCTTCTGCCGAAGGTAATTCCGGTTCCGGTTGAGCAATTGGAGACACTTCTGAGGTTTTATCTACAACAGGTGCCATAGGCTCGGTTACGGGCGCGCTTTCATTTTCCGGTACAAATTCTTTTGCCGGTACCGCGGCCTCACCGCCCGGTTTTTCCACCAGCAGTTGGCCATACAGTTCCACCAGTTGTTGCGCACCTAATTGTATGTTGTTAAGGCTCATGATGAAAATCAATAAAACGTCTGTTTTTCCTTTTAAAAAATGGGGGCTAAATAATTGTTTTCCAATCTCTTCAAAATTTAGCGCCGGTTCAGACGCCGTGCAAAGATGAGACAACTCAACCAGCCTCTGGTCTTTTTTTCGTTTCTTTGCTGCGCTAAATTAACTTTTTATGCTTGCTATTATGGATATTGCTGTAACAAAGGCCGAGCACAGTAAGCTGGCCGACCTTAGCCTCGAGAACATACCCTTTGGAAGGTACTTTACCGACCACATGCTGGAAGCCGACTATGAAAACGGCGAATGGAAGAACGTGGAAATCAAACCTTACCAACCCCTTTTAATCGCTCCTTCGCTTGCGGCCATCCATTACGGCCAGTCCATTTTTGAAGGTATTAAAGCGTACAAAGGCGCCGATGGCGAGGCTTACATCTTTCGCCCTGAAGACAATTTCAAACGCTTCAACATTTCTGCCGAGCGTATGCAGATGCCGCACGTGCCCGAAGAAATATTTATGGACGGCATGAAACAGCTGATAGCGATGGACAAAGCCTGGATTCCTTCTCAGAAAGACCACTCGCTGTACATCCGCCCCTTCATGTTCTCATCCGACGAAATGATTGGCGTGCGCCCTTCAGAGTCTTATAAATTCATGATCATCCTTAGCCCCACGGGCCCTTACTACAATGCACCCATGCGCCTATACGTAGAGGAAAAATACGTGCGTGCCGTGCCGGGCGGCGTGGGTTATGCCAAAGCAGCCGGCAACTATGGCGCTGCCATGTACGCCACCGCAGAAGCCAAAAAACAGGGCTTTGACCAGGTGCTTTGGACCGATGCTTTTGAGCACAAATACGTGCAGGAAGCCGGTACCATGAACGTGGTATTTATAATTGGCAACAAAGCCATTACCCCCGACCTGGGTGCCGGAACTATCCTGGCTGGCGTTACCCGCAATAGCGTGCTGACTATGCTGGCCGATATGGGCTTAACGGTGGAAGAGCGTCCTATTTCTATTGACGAACTGATGGAAGCCTACAAGGCGGGAACTTTTAAAGAAGTGTTTGGCACCGGAACAGCGGCTACCATTTCGCTGGTAAAAGAACTGAAGTATAAAGATTTTGTAATGTCTTTTGATACGGCCAGCTGGAAGATAGCCCCGGCGGTGAAAAAAGAGTTGACCGACATCCGCGAAGGCCGCGCCAAAGACAGGCACAGTTGGATGGTGAAAATATAAAAGCGGTTTTTAGTTTTCAGTTTTTAGTCTTCAGTTAGGCTTTCAAAAGGAAAAAGAGACGTTTTGAAGTTTATTCAACTAAAAACTAAAAACTGAAAACTATAAACTTTTTACTGTTTTTATAGCCCGAATCAAGCTTGGTTCGGGCTTTTTTTTGCCATTTTGTGATGTTTTTTGGAAATCGTTCTTTTTATTTTTTGGATATTCCCTTCAAGGCCGTTACCTTTGCCGTCCCAAAAACAAAGGTTCATAATGCCTACTATACAACAATTAGTACGTAAAGGAAGAGA
>CBDTUH010000234.1:0-5704 GCA_965363375.1 uncultured bacterium | reverse complement strand
CACCTGCGTAATAGCGGGCAGTGTGCTCACTAATCCTTCGGGGTCGAAAATGTAAAGTTCGCCGGCCAGCCGCTCGCCGTGGTACAGGTGGGCGGGGCCAAAAACGGCTTTGTCAATATCAGTACCGAACCAGCCCGTGAGGCTGTAAGGGTCGGCAGGATTACCCAGAATGCAAAGCGCCCAGTAGAGCAGCAGCAACAGCGCGCCAATTAAAAAAGCGCCGCGCGGCTTGGCATAGTATATAATAATAGAAGCAAAAAAGTAACAAAGGGCAATGCGCTGCAGTACGCCCGGTATGCGAATGCCCAGTGTTCGGCCGGCATCGTTGGTCCACTGCCAGGGTTTTAAGGCCAGCGATCCATCCTGCCACTGCACAAAAGGCGACCAATGCAGCAACAATCCAATGCCAAAAATAAGGACCGTACGCTTCAGTACTTTTTTCCAGAAATGGGCATCGCCCGCCTGCTGAAAACGCGGCATTACAAAAGCCATGGCATTGCCCACGGCGAAAAGGAAAAAGGGAAACACCAGGTCGGTAGGCGTGAGGCCGTGCCAGGGCGCGTGCGCCAGCGGGCTGTACATATGGCTCCACGAGCCGGGGTTGTTCACCAGAATCATGAGGGCTACAGTAGCACCACGAAACACATCGAGGGAGTAATAGCGTCCATTCACAGCAGTAGGTTTAAACCTTAAAAATAATCATAGATGGGGCAGATTAAAAAATCAGATTTCGCAGATGTAGTAATTGAACGTCTGTTTTTGCTTTTGTGAATGGTGAATTGTCAATTGTGAATTGTATACTCGTTTATAAAACGTTTCTTTTTCCTTTTATAGATTAAGCGTTGAAATGCTAATGCCTCCCTGCTTGTCATCCCGAACGAAGTGAGGGATCTGCCGAAGGCGCAGCAAATAAAAACGTCTCATTTTCCTTTTGAAACTTTAAGCCAATTTCAAATTCTCAACCTTAAAGAATTCATCATTTCAACCTCTTCTGAAAACGTCTCCTTTTCCTTTTAAAAGAATAAACGCTTAATGTCTCCGTTTTACTTCTCACATCTTACATTCCGCAAAACCTCTCTTTTTCCTTTTACTCTTTTTACATTCGCTCAAATCATAAGCCTTTTTACATGAGCAACGAAGTTTTTGTACACCAAACCGCGGTGGTAGATAGCGGCGCGCAAATTGGCGCCGGCACCAAAATCTGGCATTTCAGCCACATTATGCCCCGGGCAGTAGTAGGGAAAGGCTGCAACCTGGGTCAGAATGTGTTTGTTGATAACGATGTGGTGATTGGCAATGGGGTGAAAATTCAAAACAATGTATCGGTGTATAAAGGCGTGGTGGTGGAGGAGGATGTTTTTTTAGGTCCTAGCGTGGTGTTTACCAATGTGGTCAATCCGCGCAGCTTTATTGAGCGCAAAACGGAGTTTAAACCTACCGTGGTGCGGCGGGGCGCCTCTATTGGCGCCAATGCCACTATTGTATGCGGCGTAGAAATTGGCGCCTATGCGCTGGTGGGGGCAGGGTCGGTAGTAACAAAAAATGTAAAATCTTTTGCATTGGTGTATGGCAATCCGGCTCGGCAGCATGGCTGGGTGAGCAAAAGCGGTTATGCATTGGTTTTCAACTCTAAGGGCCGGGCTACCTGTGCCGGTGACGGCAGTACCTATGTTTTAAAAGATGAGCTTGTTAGCCTTGCTTTATAAAATTTTACAATAACTTATTCAAAATGTGCATTATTAATAGGTTGCACACTCCCATTCAACGGTTATATTTGCAACCGCATCTAAACAAAAACAGGGCTTCGCCGGAAAAATTCTTCCTGTGACGCAGGTGGCGAAGCTATACCTAAAACCAACGCATGAGTAGTAAATGGTACGCCGTATACACGCGGCCCCGGTGGGAGAAAAAGGTGGCTAACCTGTTGCATCAGGGGGGCTTTGAAAGCTACTGCCCGCTGAACAAAGTGCGCCGTAAGTGGAGCGACCGTATCAAGCTGGTGGAAGAGCCACTTTTTAAGTCGTACGTTTTTGTAAAGGTAGATGAGGCCGGCCGTACCGGTGTGCGGATGACCGATGGTGTTATCAATTTTGTATATTGGGATGGCAAGCCTGCTATTGTAAAAGATAAAGAAATAGAAGCCATCCGCCTTTTTTTAGAGGAGCACGAAAACGTATCGCTGGTAAAAATAGAGCTGAAGCCTAACGAGCGGGTACGTGTGGTGGCCGGGCCGCTGATGGATGCCGAGGGTAAGGTGCTGGAGGTAAAAAATAAGGTGGCCAAAGTAGCTATCGACAGCTTGGGCTTTATTCTAGTAGCCGATATTGACCGCAGTAAACTGGTTTCTGCCTCTTCCGATAAATCTTAAAACAACAAATGCAATTACGTATTTTCTGGCTCGCCGCTTTGTTGGCGCTTTTTTTCACCTCCTGCCGAACCCAGCGGGCTGTGTATAATTACCTGGAAGATGTAACCGATACGTCGTTTAAAAAGAACGTTTTTATAACAGAGCCCGTTATTCAGAAGAATGACCTGCTTTCTATTCAGGTGTACAGCGCTAGCCTGGATCCCACCATTGACCAGTTATATAATATGCGCATGCAGCAGGGTGCGGTTGGCCAAAACCAACAGTTGATGGGCTATCTGGTAGATGTGGCGGGCAATATAGAAATGCCACGAATCGGTAAGATACAAGCCGAAGGATTGACCAAAAGCCAGCTGGAAGCAATCATAAAAGACCGGCTTCGTGCGGAACTGGCTAATCCGAGTGTGCAGGTGCGTTTCATGAATTTCAGAATTACGGTTTTAGGTGAAGTAGGTGCGCCCGGCGTGCTGAATATTCCTACCGAACGCCTAACCATTTTAGAAGCCGTAGGCATGGCCGGCGGCGTTACGGAGTTTGGTAAAATAAAAGAAGTAAAGGTATTACGTGAAAACGATGGTGTGCGCCGCATGGGCACGCTGGACCTGACCTCGCAGGATATTTTTACTTCTGAATACTACCAGCTGCAGCAAAACGACGTGGTGCTGGTAGATCAGAACCGCTACAAGCTGCGCCAGACCGAGCAAACACGCATTTCGCAGCAGATTGGCTTTGCGCTGAGCATTATCACCAGCATTGCGCTGCTGTACAATATTTTTCAATAAGCTTTACCCATCCTTATATCCACCTGAATGCAGGATCCGTTTCAAAAATATACTGTAAAAAAAGAAGCTTCTACCCTTGATGTAAAAGAGCTTTTTTATAAATACGTTCGCTTTCTCCCCCTTTTCATTATTTCGCTGGTGCTGGCTCTTGTAGCCGGCTATTTGTATTTGCGCTATACCACGCCTATTTACCGCTCGGATGGTGCGCTGATGATAAGGAAAGATAACAATCAGCCGGGTGGTGGTGGCGCCAGTGGCGACCAGTTTCAGCAGATGTTTGTGCTGGACAATTCCATTAATATTCAAAGCGAAATTGAGCTGATACAATCGCGCCCGGTAATGGAAAGAGTAGTGGAGGCACTGAATTTAAACGTAGCGTATTACTCAAAAGGTAAAATTGGCGAGACCAATATTTATAAAAATTCTCCTTTTACTTTAGAAGTGGTGCAATTGAAAGACTCCGGTGCTTTCAGCATCGATTTTGAAATAGCCAATGAGTTTAGCTTTCGTTTGGAAGAGGGCGGCTCGCCCATTTCCTTTGGTCAGGCTTTTACCACCGGTAATGGTACTTTCAGGCTATTGCGCCATCAAACGCCTTTTAATGTTAATTTATATAAAGCCACCTGGCAGCCAACCGGTGCTGTGGCCCGCGAGTTGGTAGAGGAACTATTGGTAGCTCCTAAAGGAACCACCGGAACTGTATTAATTACATTAGATGCTACCCACCCACAACTGGCAGCCGATGTCGTAAACCGGTTGATGCTGGAATACCAGGTTGTAACGCGGGAAGATAAAAATGAGACCAACCAGCGTATGCTGGCTTTTATTGATGGCCGCCTTGCAGATGTGCAACTGGAACTGGATACGGTAACACGCCGACTGCTGGCTTACCAGAATGCCAACAACATTATAGATCCCCAAACACAATCTTCTTCATATTTTTCCCGTCTTGAATCAACTGACCTGCAGCTGAACGAAATGCGGGTACAAGACGATGTGGCGCAGATGATAGACCGCTACCTGCGCAACCGCGAGAACAACCATAACCTGGTGCCCTCTACGCTGGGTCTGCAGGACCCTACTTTAGGCACACTGATCAGTGCTTATAATGTAGCCCAACTGGAGCGCAAAGCCTTGATTGATGGCAATGTACCGCCCACTAACCCGGTGGTAGCGCAAAAAGACGACCAGATTGAAAAGCTGCGGGTAAACATCCTGGAAAGCCTGCGCAACCTACGCCGGTCCATAGCTGCTTCCATCACTAACCTGGAGCAAACCAGCAGTGCCGCCCGCGCGCAGATACGATCGCTGCCGGCCAAAGAGCAAAACCTGGCCGAGATAAAAATGCAGCAGGCCACCAAGCAGGCTGTGTTTAACCTGCTGATGGAAAAGCGAGAGCAAACCGCTATTGCTTTAGCCGGTACCATCTCCAATATGCGGGTGGTGGAGCAGGCCTCAGCCAATAACACACCTGTAGAGCCCAATACGCGCAATGTGTACCTGATAGCAATTGTTGCAGGCCTGGCCATTCCTGCCCTTTCTATTTTTGTGCTGGAGCTGCTAAACGATAAAGTAAACAGCAAGCAGGATGTGGAAAAGCTGACAACCACGCCGGTGGTTGGCGAGGTGGGCCACTCCTACAGCAAAGAACCCCTTGTGGTAAAGCCCAATACACGGGGCATTGTGGCCGAGCAATTCCGCATTATCCGCTCTAACCTGCAATATTTTTTGACGGGCGTGGAGCACCCTGTGATACTGGTTACGTCCTCATTTAGCGGTGAGGGCAAGTCATTCATCAGTACCAACCTTGGCGCTGTAATGGCCCTGGCTAATAAAAAAACCATCATTCTGGAATTTGATATCCGCAAGCCAAAAGTTTTGTCGCACCTGGGCATGCCCAAAAAGCCGGGTTTGACTAATTATTTGCTGGGTAAAGTAAGTGCCGAAGAATTGCCGGTGCCGGTGCCCGGGTATGAGAACCTTTTTGTGCTGCCCTGCGGACCCGTGCCGCCCAACCCTTCCGAACTGCTGCTGGACCCGCGGCTGGACGACCTTTTCCTTTACCTGAAAAGCGCTTTTGATGTAGTGGTGATTGATACCGCGCCAGTAGGCATGGTGAGCGATGCCAACTCGCTAAGCCGTTTTACCAACAGCACGCTTTATATCGTACGCCAGGGATACACCTTTAAAAAGCAGATTCGCCTGATTGACGAGATGCATGCTACAGGCCAGCTGCCTAAAATTTCTATTATATTGAATGATGTAAAAATCGGTTCGGGTTATGGCTATTATGGCCGTGGCGGTTACGGCTATGGCTATGGGTACAACTCCGGGTATTTTGAAGAAGAGAAAGCTCCTTCAAATGGTTTGACGCGTTGGATCAACCTGAAGAACTGGAAAAAGAAAACAAAAAGCAAATAAACATGAACATATTAGTGACAGGCGGTGCCGGCTTTATTGGTAGTAACCTAGTGGAAGCACTACTAGGAGATGAAAAGGTACAGAAGGTACGGGTGCTAGACAACCTGGCTACCGGCAGCCTGAAAAATATAGAAGC
>CBDTUH010000233.1:0-5718 GCA_965363375.1 uncultured bacterium | reverse complement strand
CTGGTGAAAACTTTCTTCCTTACAGATCCGAACCATTGCACGGGCATAAGGTCCATAGGAATTCCTGCAAAGAGGAACCTGGTTCATGATGGCAGCACCATCAACAAGCCATCCAATCGCACCCATATCAGCCCAGGTAAGGGTCGGGTAATTAAAAATGGAAGAATATTTAGCCTTTCCGCTATGAAGCTGCTCGAACATTTCATCTCGGGTGATACCAAGGGTTTCAGCAGCTGAATAAAGGTAAAGTCCGTGACCGGCCTCATCCTGAACCTTCGCCACAAGAATCTGCTTTCTTTTAAGAGAAGGAGCCCGGCTGATCCAGTTTCCTTCAGGAAGCATCCCAACAATCTCGGAATGGGCATGCTGACTGATCTGGCGAATGAGGTTCTGGCGGTATTTCTCCGGCATCCAGTCCTTGGGTTCAATGCGCACTTCAGCGTCAATCTTATCCTGAAATATTTTTTCGAGTTCCTGTACAGACATATAGCAAAGCGTTAGGTACAAATTTACAACAATTGGCGGCTGCAAAGGTTAAGCCCTTGTGAAGCTACAGCATCTAAAAGATCAAAAAATCAAGCTTTACCTTTTCTTGCTGCTTATTTTCAGCTTTTTATAAACGCTTCGTCAATAAAACTTGCTTTAACTTTAGGCTTCGTTTACAACAAAAGGCAGCACTATATTTTAATCAGCCTTTGTGTTGCCATCGCGTACAAGCCTGCCATCTACAGGGTTATTGTTCTTAAAATTTAAAAGGAAATGAAAACGTTTTTTAAAAATTCTTTATTGAAGATTTCACTTTTCGGCAGCATTCTTTCACTTTGCTGCGCGGCATCGTGCAACAAAAGCACCAACACCGGAGGCGGCACCAACCCACCTCCTGTAGTAACACCTACCGGCGAGGTGGACTTCTGGCTTACCAAAGGCGACAAATCGGTGCTGTTTCAAAAGCAGGCGGCCCTGCCTTTCAGCACCACTACCAACAGCAACACCACGCTTACCGTGGATACAGCACAAACGTTTCAAACCATTGATGGCTTTGGCTTTACGCTTACCGGCGGCAGCGCCGAGCACCTGTTGGGTATGACGCAGGATGCCCGTACTGCCCTGCTGCGCGAGCTGTTTGCCTTTGACGGCATCAACATCGGCATTAGTTACCTGCGTGTAAGTGTTGGCGCCTCTGACCTGAACTCGTCCGTTTTCTCGTACAACGACCTGCCGGCCGGCGAAACCGACCCGCAAATAACCAGGTTTGATTTTGGCCCTGATAAAAACACAGTGATTCCGGTGCTGAAAGAAATTTTAGCTATTAATCCGGCTATCAAAATTATGGGCTCGCCCTGGTCGCCGCCCGTGTGGATGAAAGACAACGGCGATACACGTGGCGGCAGTCTGAAACCCGAGTGGTACGATGCTTACGCGCGGTACTTTGTACGTTACATACAAGAGATGAAGAAGGAAGGCATTCGCATAGATGCTATTACCGTGCAAAACGAGCCGCTGCACCCCGGTAACAACCCCAGCCTGCTGATGCTGGCGGAACAACAGGCCACCTTTATTAAGCAAAGCCTGGGGCCTATTTTTAGAAGCAATAATATCGACACTAAAATTATTATTTACGACCACAATGCCGACCGCCCCGATTACCCCATTACCATCTTGAACGACCCTGAGGCTAAGCAGTATATTGATGGATCGGCGTTTCACCTGTATGGTGGGCAAATAGGCGCGCTGGAGCAGGTACACAATGCCCATCCCGATAAAGCCCTTTATTTTACCGAACAGTGGATTGGCGCGCCGGGCAACTTTCCGGAAGATTTAAAATGGCACACTGCTAACCTTACCATTGGCGCTACGCGCAACTGGTGCCGCACCGTGCTGGAGTGGAACCTCACCAACAACCCATCACTTACGCCCTACACCGACCGCGGCGGCTGCAGCAAATGCCTGGGCGCCGTTACCATCAGCGGCAACAGTGTACAGCGCAACCCGGCTTACTACATTATTGCCCACGCGGCCAAGTTTGTAAGGCCCGGCTCGGTACGCATTGAAAGCGCCCAAAATACCAACCTGCCTAATGTGGCCTTTAAAACCCCCGATGGCAAAAAGGTTTTGCTGGTGCTCAACAATGTAAACACACCTATTTCCTTTAATGTAAAAGTAGGCGCCCGCTCCTTTGCCTCGCGGCTGGACCCGAGTGCTGTAGGAACGTATGTGTGGTGAGGAAAATGTAAAATGCAGTAGTGTAAAAGGAAAAAGAGACGTTTTGAAAATTGAAATGAATAACATTAAAAGCCGCTCTGTAATGGAGCGGCTTTTTTTATGAATCCAAATGATGTTGTTTGATATTTTCTATAAAGAAACTAAAACGTCTTATTTTCTCTTAAATATTTGGTTACCGGCATTTGTACCTTGATGAAACTTCCGTTGCGACGCTCCGTTGGGGCTTCTAACAATCGCATCATCAAAACGTCTCTTTTTCCTTTTGCATTTTTAATTTTTCATTTCCTACTTCACATCAAAATCAACCACCACTTTTTCCGTTGTAGGGTGCGACTGGCAGGTAAGTATAAAGCCTTTGTCAATTTCTTCCTGCTCCAGTCCCCAAGCCACTTCCATTTTTACCTCGCCTTCTACCAGCCTTGCCTTGCAGGTGCAGCACACGCCGCCTTTACAGGCATAGGGCAGGTCGGCACCCTGTGCCAGCGCCGCATCCAATATACTTTGCCCTTCAAACGGCAATTCAAAGTTGAACATAATGCCATCGAGCTTTACACCCACCTGCGCGCGCGGGCCGCTGTTGCTAACCGGCTTTTCTTCTGTTTTTACAACAGATGCTTTTTGCCCCGGTATGGTAAACAACTCAAAATGAATATGCTCTTTGGCTACGCCGCGCGCTTCCAGAAAACCTTTGATGCAAAAGATCATCTCCTCGGGTCCGCACAAAAAATAGTCATCCACTTTTTCGGCATCTATCAGCTTGCTAAATAGCTGCTCCAGTTTGGGTACATCTATGCGGCCGCTGTTAATTTCGGTTTCGCTCCGCTCGCGGCTTAAAATATGAATGAGACGAAAGCGGTCGATGAATTTGTCTTTGAGGGCTTCCAGTTCTTCTTTAAAAATAATGCTGCCTTTGGTGCGGTTGCCATACACCAGCGTAAAGGTGCTGTGCGGCTCGGTTTGCAGCGCGCTTTTGGCAATGGAAAGCACTGGCGTAATGCCGCTGCCGGCCGCAAAGGCTACGTAACTTTTTTTATTATCGGGGTTCAGCTCAGTACCAAAACTTCCTACCGGCGGCATTACCTCCAGCACATCTCCTTGCTTTAAATTTTGTGCCCAGGTAGAGAACAGCCCGCCTTCTACTTTTTTAATGGCTACGCGCAAAGTGCCATCGGCCGGGGCGCTGCAAATGGAATAGCTACGGCGCGCTTCGGCGCCAGCCAGTTGCTGGCGAAACGTAAGGCTTTGCCCGGGTTTAAACTGAAATATTTCTTTAAGATCATCAGGAACGGAAAAGGTAACCGAAACGCAATCGTCGGTTTCGCGCACTACTTTTTTTACCGTCAGGTTGTGAAAATGAATCATAGCAGGCTATCGCTGTAAGTTGTAAAACGGCAAAGATAATGGGTGGCGGAAGAAAGGAAGTATTTGAATATTGAACAAGAAACAGGTGAATAAAGAAGTGGTGAATGGTCAATTGTAAATGATGAATAAGAAAATGCTCAACGTTCAATTTAAAAGGGAAAAGAGACGTTTTGTATTTGTGGCTTCATTCACAATTGACCATTGACAATTCACAAATGGAAATGGAGACGTTTTGGCATTATGCCATGAACCATGACTTATAAATTGCTTTAAAAGGGAAAAGACGTTTTGTGTTTGCTGTCAACTGTCATCTTCATTCTAATCGAGCAGCACACGAATGCCGCCGTTCACCATCAGCGTACGCGGCAGGTTGTTGTTGTACAAAAACGGCGAGGGATAGCTGGAGGCAGGTATCCAGGTACGCACATCGGTATAAAGATAGATGCCGGCACCCAACACCATTTCCACACCTACGCTTACATCAAAGGTTAATCGCTTGAAGTGGTCGCCGCCGGCAATGGCAATTTGCGGCGTGGTGTATAAAGCTGTGTCAAATGTTTGGTTAGGTGTGTTATCGGCGCGGCCGGCCAGCAGCCCAAAGCCAGCGGTGCCATACAGGTTCCAGTCGGTTTCGTTGTTGTAGCTGCCTTTAAAATAGTGCTTCCAGCCCAGCGACAGGTGGCGCAGGCGTATTTTGGAACGAACGATATAATCAATGTTTTGCGGCGATGTGGCTGCATCTTTGGCCGTGGCCGTCAGTGTATTTTTAAACTTACCATCGGTGTAATAGCCTACCTGCGCATACAGGCTTTGCCGAGAACTTACATGCAGCTCTCCTTTTACGGCCTGCCCAAACGACCAGAATTTTTGTCCCGGTGTAAGACTGCGCAAAATAGAAACATCGGTAGCAATGCTTGCCGCCGGCTGCGCCATTGCCGCAGCGCCGCTGCAGGCCAGTACCAATAAAATAATCAGCTTTTTCAAACAGATGGAGTTGGCTGCTAAGATAGGGCTACAAAAAGAAAAAGCCATCCCGCGGGATGGCTTTTAAAAGGAAAAAGAGACGTTTTATTTTCTAAGCGTCAACTCTTTGATAATGTTGTCTGCACCGCCCAGTTTATCTACACACCACAACACATAACGAATATCTACACAAATAGTGCGGTTCATGGTGGGGTCGAAGGTAAGCTTGTGGCTAAGGGCTTCGTAGTTGCCGTCAAAAGCCAGGCCTATCAGCTCGCCATTACCATTAATTACCGGCGAGCCGGAGTTGCCGCCTGTGATGTCGTTGTTGGTAATAAAGTTCACCACCAGGCTGCCGGTGCGTGCATCTTTATACTGGCCAAAGTCTTTTTTTCTGGCTACCTCTATCAGTTGTTGTGGCAGGTCAAACTCGTAATCGCCGGGTTTGTATTTATCCAGCACGCCCTGTATGGTGGTTACATAATCGTAAGTAACGGCATCGCGCGGTTTGTATTTACCCACGGTACCATAGCTCATGCGCATGGTAAACGTAGCATCGGGGTACATCACTTTATTAGGATTCATTTCGCGCACGCCTTTCAGATACAGTCTTCCAGCTTCGTTGTTGGCCGACATAAACTGGCTGTACATAGGTGCATACTTGGTATTGTAGTTTTTTACCAGCGTGCTGGCCAGGTTGTAAGCCAGGTCTTGCTGCAGCACATTGGCATCGGGGTTGGCTACAAAAGCTTTCCATTTGTCATCATCCAGTATCATCGTGTTTTTAAAAATGGCTTCCGCATAATTTTCGTAAGTAGAGGTTTTGTCCAGCGCGCCGTACTCGTTGCGGATAGCGGTATATAAGCCTTGCGGCTGCTGGTCTTTGGGCACATCGTTGTAATACATCTGCAGTGCTGTACCTACTATTTGCTGGTCCGATACGGCGTTGTGGGCATTCAAAAAATTCTGGCGCGCGGCGTTGGCCGCATCCACAGCTCTTTTAATATCAGCAGTGGAGGTACCGGGGCGCGTCATTGCCATTTCTACCTGTTGTAAACTACTGGCAAAGGCAAGCAGCGGCGAACCCATAATGCCTTCCAGCATGTACATACGATGCAGCGCGTAGGGGCGCCAGGCGGCATAGGCTTTTTCCAGGTCGGTAAACAGGTT
>CBDTUH010000232.1:0-5730 GCA_965363375.1 uncultured bacterium | reverse complement strand
GGTGCCGATGCAGCATTTATTTCTGCAGGCGGCTATCACCATCATATTGGGTTAAATACATGGTACAGCAAAGGCGCGCCGCCCGCACCACAGCGCAGCGCGGGCCTTTTTCATACAGCCATCCTCTACCCCACGCGCCGAGACCTGGCCATTGCTTTAAAACGATTGATAGAAGCCAATTACCCGCTCTCCGGCGCATCGGACCATGGCGTGTCGGAAGCGCTTTACCTGGACGACCCTGACGGCAACGGTGTGGAACTGTATTGGGATAAACCACGCGAAGTATGGCCTACCAAGGAAGATGGCAACGGTATTGAAATGTACACCCGCGGGCTGGACCTTGACAACCTTTTGGCTGAAGCGGAAAAGTAAATTCAAAACGTATACTATTTAATTCTGCCCATTACTAAATGATTATTTAAAACGTCTCTTTTTCCTTTTAGATCACCAATTATCTAACAAACAGATTAACTTATTTAATAATTAAAAACGTCTGTTTTTCCTTTTATCGTCCTTCCTACTTTTAGGTTTTCGATTTTGACTTTTGACTTTTTTCAAAACGTCTCGTTTTCCTTATAAAGCCCCCTTCTGCACGCCCTTTCCACAAATTCTTAAAATACCTTATAGGAGCAAAAATTGTTGCCGTTCTATCGTAACTTTGCCGCTTCTTATAAAGGAGAAACCTATTTATGAGCCTTTTCGAAAATCTCTCTAACGAATTTGCGGCCCGCCATATAGGCCCCAACAATAAAGAAACAAAGCAAATGCTGCAAACGATTGGCGCCTCCAGCCTCGACGAACTGGTAGACTCCACCGTGCCGCCCGCTATCCGCATGCAGGGCGCGCTGAACCTGCCGGCACCCATGAGCGAAGCCGCCTACCTGCAGCATATTAAAGAAATTTCGATGCGCAACAAAGTAGCTAAAAGCTACATCGGCCAGGGATATTACGACACGCACACGCCTTCGGTTATTTTGCGCAACGTGTTTGAAAACCCGGGCTGGTACACGCAGTACACACCTTACCAGGCCGAAATATCTCAGGGCCGCCTGGAAAGTTTATTGAACTTTCAAACCATGGTGAGCGACCTTACAGGCCTGCCCATTGCCAATGCTTCCCTGCTGGATGAAGGCACCGCTGCCGCCGAGGCCATGACCATGTTTTTCAATAGCCTGAACAGGTCTGAAAATATTACACGCCCCAAATTTTTTGTAGATACAGAAACCTTTCCGCAAACCAAAGATGTGGTGCTGACCCGCGCCAATCCGGTAGGTATAGAAGTGGTAATTGGCGATTATAAAAATGCACAGCTGGACGAAACCTATTTTGGCGCGCTGGTGCAATACCCCAATGATAAAGGCTCGGTGGAAGATTACCGCAGTTTTGTAGAAAGCGTACATGCCGTGGGCGGTTACGTTGTAATGGCTACTGACCTGCTGGCTTTAACATTGCTGACGCCTCCGGGCGAGCTGGGTGCCGATGTTGCCTGCGGCTCTGCGCAGCGCCTGGGTGTGCCACTGGGTTATGGCGGTCCGCACGCGGCTTTTTTTGCTGCCAAAGACGAATTTAAACGGTCCATTCCAGGCCGCATTATTGGTGTGAGTGTAGATGCACAAGGTAATCGCGCATTGCGAATGGCGTTGCAAACCCGCGAGCAGCATATCAAGCGAGAAAAAGCTACTTCTAACATTTGTACGGCGCAGGCGCTGCTGGCCAATATGGCCGCTATGTACGCCGTGTGGCATGGCCCGGATGGGTTGAAAGATATTGCTACGCGCATTACCGTGCTGGCACGCGCCATGGCCGACGAGCTGCAGGCCGAAGAATACGAGCTGGTAAGTGAAAACTTTTTTGATACCGTTGTTATTAAAGTGGATGATGTAGCCCCTATCCGCGAAGCGGCCGAAAAAGCTTCTATCAACTTTCGCTATTTTGAAAATAACTTGGTAGGTATTTCGCTGGATGAAGCCACTACCTACTCCGATGTGTTGGACATTTTGCTGCTGCTGGATAAAGAAAATGAGCACGTGGTTACCGGTTTTGAAGTGCACGAAGATGACACGCTCGACCACATACCAACGGCGCTTACCCGCACCTCCGAATTTTTAACGCACCCGGTTTTCAACAGCCATCACAGCGAAACTGCGATGATGCGCTACATTACCCAATTGCAGAATAAAGACATTTCTTTGGTGCACAGCATGATTCCGCTGGGCAGCTGCACCATGAAGCTGAATGCCGCATCGGAAATGATGCCTCTGAGCTGGAGCCACTGGAGCAAGATGCATCCCTTTGCACCAAAAAACCAGGCGGAAGGCTATCAGTACATGGTAAAAGAACTGAGCAAATACCTGTGCGAGATCACGGCTTTTGATGCCTGCAGCCTGCAGCCCAATAGTGGTGCACAAGGTGAATACGCAGGTTTGCTCACCATTAAATGTTACCACGAAAGCCGCGGTGAAGGCCACCGCAATGTGATGCTGATTCCTATTTCGGCACACGGCACCAACCCTGCTTCGGCGGTAATGTGCGGCATGAAGGTAATAGTGGTAAAAGCATTGGAAAACGGCTATATTGATGTAGAGGACCTGAAGGTAAAAGCGGCGCAACATGCAGCTAACCTTTCCGGTATCATGATCACTTATCCATCTACTTATGGTGTGTACGAAGAAACGGTGAGAGAAATTACCGAGATTGTACACAGCTATGGCGGACAGGTATATATGGATGGTGCCAATATGAATGCGCAGGTTGGCTTAACAGCGCCGGGCCTAATTGGTGCCGACGTTTGCCACCTCAACCTGCATAAAACATTTGCCATTCCGCACGGCGGTGGCGGTCCCGGCATGGGCCCCATTTGTGTAAAAGAACACCTCGCTCCTTTCCTGCCCGGTCATGTTGAATTGAATGGTGGAAAAGAAAGCAAAAATGCAGTATCGGCTGCACCTTACGGTTCGGCTTCTATTCTTCTTATTTCCTATGCCTACATCCGCATGCTGGGTGCGCAGGGCGTGCGCAAAGCAACCGAGTACGCTATTTTAAATGCCAACTACATGCTGGCACGCCTCAAAGGCCAGTACGATATTTTATACACCAACAACAATGGCAATTGTGCGCACGAGTTTATTGTGGACCTGCGTCCGTTTAAAAAATCGGCTGAAATTGAAGCTGAAGATGTAGCCAAGCGCTTGATGGATTATGGTTTTCACGCTCCAACCTTGTCGTTCCCGGTGCCGGGCACTATTATGATTGAGCCAACGGAAAGTGAAGACAAAGGTGAACTGGACCGTTTTTGCGAAGCCATGCTCAGCATCCGCCGCGAGATTGCTTTAATAGAAGAAGCTAAGCTGGATAAAAAAGACAACCCGCTGAAAAATGCACCGCATACGATGATGCAAATCTGTAGCGATGACTGGAAAAAGCCTTACAGCCGCGAGATGGCCGCCTTCCCGCTGGATTATGTAAAGGCAAACAAATTCTGGCCAATGGTGTCGCGCGTGAACAACACTTTTGGCGACCGCAATCTGATTTGCACCTGCGAGCCTGTGAGCGCTTATGCCGAAGAAGCTTAATGGAACAAAAAATGATAAACAAAAAGCCACCTTCAAAGGTGGCTTTTTTATTTTTCGGTTTGCAACGGTTGCTATGTAAACGTCTGTTTTCTCTTTTAAATTGTCAATAAAAACAAAGAACGTCTTTTATTCCACTCCTCCTTCAAATTCTGCATCTTTCGCTTTGAATTCTGCATTCTTCAAAACGTCTGTTTTCCCTTTTAAAATTTATTCATCACTACTAGTTTTCTCTTCTTCCGCTTCTTCTCTACTTTCCAGTTCTTCTTCTAATCCTTCTACAGCCACATAAGTTCTTTCAGATGCGTCAAACTGAGTTCCGTCATCATTCACCACGTACACCACATCATCTGTTGCCGCATCATTAGTTGTAGGCTCCACAGCTTCATTTTCCGTGGTCCTTTTTTCTTTTTCATTATATAAATTTTTATCCAGCATAACCAATGTTTTAAAATTAAAAAATCATTTTGATTACAAACTGCTGAAAAAATTGTGCCTGCCTGGTTTAAACAAAAAGTTTCATCCTGGTAAAACGTCTCAATTTCCTTTTATCGCTCCCATGCATGATAGATTATCGTTTATTTTACAGCATGTTGATGCATCTGCCTGCTTTACTGATTTTGCTTACCGGCATGCTGGGCAGCGTGAAGCTGCAAAAACTTACGATTGCGGGCGCTATTACCGGTTGTATAATTGGTTTATTGATTTATGCGGCGGCAGGCTACACCGGACTATTGATGATGGCTACTTTTTTTGTGCTGGGCACGGCTGCCACCGCCTGGCGAAAAGAAGAAAAAATAAAACAAGGTGTAGCCGAAAGCTCAGAAAGCAGGCGCACGGCAGCGCAGGTAGGGGCCAATGCTGGCATGGCAGGCCTTTTAGCCGTTTGGGTACTATTGCATGATGAAGCAAAACATGTTGCTATTGTGTTGATAGCTGCTGTATTTTCTTCCGCCGCGGCAGATACACTTTCTTCAGAACTGGGAAATGTGTATGGCAAACGCTTTTACAACATCATTACTTTTAAAAAAGATAAGAAAGGCTTAAATGGCGTTGTAAGTTTGGAAGGTACCTTAGCTGGAATGCTTGGCAGCATTTTAATTGCAATTATTTACGTATTAGGATTCGGCTGGGAAGCGGACTTGTTTGCTATTATCATTATAGCCGGCACAGTTGGCAATTTGTTTGATTCGGTACTGGGTGCCACGCTGGAAAGAAAAGGAAAGCTGCAAAACAATGGGGTTAATTTTTTAAATACAGCCGTTGCTGCTTTGACAGCATTTTTATTATACATGATTGCTTTGTACTTTTTATTTAAACAGGCTTTAGACCAATTCGTTAAAGAACACCTGAATTGAAAAAATGATTTTATGAATGATGTGTTGGGTGAGGGGATCTGGGATTATTACCATGGCTTGAAGCGCCATAAATTATGGATACACAACACCTATGGCAAAAAGGAAGATATGCCGGTGGAAGTGTATTTCAGAACGGAAAAAGAGATGCCCGAAATGGAGCAATTGGCGCTGCAATTGTGCCGAGGAAAAGTACTGGATATAGGCTGCGGCGCGGGTTCGCACAGCCTGGCCTTGCAGCAGCGTGAACTTGATGTAACTGCGCTAGACATTTCTGAAAAAGCGACCCAAGTTGCTCAAATGCGGGGCATTAAAAAAGCAGTTCAAGCTGATATTTTTCAATGGAAGAAAGGCCGTTATGACACACTCCTGCTGCTGATGAACGGCATTGGCCTCACCGGAAGCCTGGAGGGTTTACAGCTTTTTTTACAGCATGCCAAAAAGCTCCTTAAAAAAGGAGGCCAGTTGATTTTCGACTCGTCAGACATTGCTTATTTATACAAAGGCAAAACGAAACCCACTGATCATTATTACGGCGAGCTGACTTACCAATATGAATATAAAAAGGCAAAGACCGAACTATTTCACTGGCTTTATATAGATGCCAAAACCATGGCCGCTGTTGCCACTGAAAATGGCTGGAAGTTTCAACTTTTGATGGAAGATGATTACGATCAGTATCTGGCCCGGCTGACAGTAAAGTAAAACGTCTCTTTTTCCTTTTCATGCTTCATCTTCTTTTCAACAATAAAAGCCCTAATGCCAAACCTGCTACCAGCAACACTTGTCCCAGCTTTTGCTGACGG
>CBDTUH010000231.1:0-5741 GCA_965363375.1 uncultured bacterium | reverse complement strand
ACCACCCCGATTTCTCGAATAAAAAATTTAGCCTGGCCGACTACCCCGATGCCTATTTTGAGCTGGGAAAAAAAGCCTTGCACTACTACAATGCGCTGGATTCGGTGGAGATATGGAACATTGAAAACATCAACAGCACCATACAGCAGATAGAATTTTACCGCGGCTCCAACCTGTTTAACAACGAGGCCGACCTGGCGCTGGTGTACGGCGCGCTGGAAAAACTGGTGCTGCTACTGGAGCAGCAGGCCGATGCGGGCTATAAGTTTGACACGGAAGATATGGCGCAGAAAAAGATGGGCAGCTACGAAATGTATTACAACGAGTTTATTGTGGGCGACAACTCCATACTGGCCGTACTGGATGAAACCAAGATCGCGTTTACCGTACACAGCATCATTAATTTTATGTTGACCACCGACGCAGCTTTCTGCAACAACACTTACAACAACATACAAAACCTGATGCGCCGCTCTACCCTCATCAGCCATGTAAGCGAGATAGAGCGCGCCCGTTTTTTTAAATACCTGCGCAGCCGCATTGCCGCGCGCACCCAAATTAATGGCGGTTGATTGTTTTGTATTTTTACACTTTATTTTTCTGGCCCTTATTTTGAATCTATAAGGCACATAAACAAAAAAGCGCATGTTCAAAAAATTACTGGTTATATTTTGCCTGGCCGGCGGCCTGGCCTCTTGCGATACATTGACGAACCTGCCCACCGGTACCACTCCTGTTAGCATTACCGAGGGCGAGGCGGCACAAGGCATTAAGCAGGCGCTGGAGCAGGGCATTGCCCGCGGCATTACTTCACTCAATATAGAAGACGGCTTTTTTGGCAACCAGGCCTACAAAATATTTTTGCCCGCCGAGGCTCAGCGCATCGAAAACACGCTGCGCCAGCTGGGCATGGGCGCCATGGTAGATAAGGCCATTCTGCAGATCAACCGCGGTGCGGAAAACGCTGTTGGCTTTGCGCGCCCCATCTTTACCGATGCCATTATGCAAATGACCATTACCGATGCCATCAACATCATTCGCGGGCCAAACGATGCGGCCACGCAATACTTTAAGCAAAAAACAACCGATAAATTAAAAGCGGCTTTTGCACCCATCATCCGCAGCTCGCTCGAAAAGTTCAGCGCCACCAAGTACTATGGCGATGTGGTGAAAACCTACAATAATTTCCCAACCACCATCAACAAAATAAACCCCGACCTGGAAGCCCACGTGGTAGATAAAGCCGTGGGTGCCCTGTTTGACCAGATTGCCAAAGAAGAGGCCAACATACGCGCCAACCCCGTGGCCCGCACTACCGAAATACTGCGCAAAGTGTTTGGCTACGCCGCGCGCAATGCATCGGGATTTTAGGGAGATGACAGGTTTAAGATGACAGTTGACAGATGACAGTTGACAGCAGCAGTGACCGTTTGTAATTGATCGTTGGACGAAAGTAAATGGGCCGTAATGAAAACGTCTCTTTTTCCTTTTACACCGCAGATTAACAGAATTGATTAGGATTAGCCGGATTGTAAAAACGTCCTGTTTTTCTTTTACATTTCACAAAACGTCTCCATTTCCTTTTAAAGTTTCACGCAAATGCGCAAAGTTTGAAAACGTGTGTTTTTCCTTTTAAAGTAACTGCGGGGTCTCGCGTAGCGCAGCCCGCAGAAGCAAGCAAAACGTTTCATTTTCCTTTTAAGAATTTTTGTATGAAAAGCAGCAACCTTATGCTGTCATGCTGAACTCGTTTCAGCATCTCCTTTTGGCAAATTCATAATTCTCACAGAGAGGCGAAGAAAAAGAGTTGAAAACAAAACGTCTGTTTTCCCTTTTAAAATAGTAGCCTGTCGACAGCCCATAACTAAAAACTAAAGACTCAAAACTGAAAACTCCGAAACGTCTCTTTTTCCTTTCGGCATCCCATTTTTAATTCTTAATTCCAGCAAGGGGTTACATTTGTAAAAATGCCTGATATGGAAAACGTGTTCTCTACCCAAAAGCCCGTAGCCATTGGTGCCGACCATGCTGGCTACGCGCTCAAAAGCATTATTACCGATCTTTTAAAAAGCAAAGGCCTGCAGGTAACGGATATGGGCACCCACAGCGAAGACTCGGTTGACTACCCCGACTTTGCCCACCCAACCGCCGAAGCCGTAGAAAAAGGCGAAGCCGCCTGGGGCATACTCATCTGCGGCAGCGCCAACGGTGTGGCCATTACCGCCAACAAGCACCAGGACATACGCGCCGCCCTTTGCTGGAACGAGGAAGTAGCGCAGCTGGCGCGCCAGCATAACAATGCCAACATCATTTGCATACCGGCCCGCTTTGTATCGGTAACGGTGGCCGAAAATATGGTGACCGCTTTTGCACAAACCGCTTTTGAAGGCGGCAGGCATGAAAAGCGCGTGGGCAAAATAGCTTGCATGTAAATAAAGGTTAATTAAAAGCATGTCAATTTTTGCAATTGCAGAAAAGCAGCCGCCGCTCAACCGGCAGTAAGCCCATTTACACAACTGTTGAGCCGATATATAACCATATTCCAGTATATTCAACCCCTGTTCATACCATTTAAAAACAATTAAACAGTACATGAGAAAAACGTTTCTTTACCTGCTGCTAATCAGCAGCACTACTGGTTTTGCACAAAAAGTAGGTAAGCCCGACTCCTATGCCAAAACCATTACCGCCGACGACTTGAAGCGCCACCTATATATTGTGGCCGGGCCCGAAATGCAGGGCCGCGATGCTGCCTCCGAAGGCGAGCGCAAGGCTGCCCAATACATCGAAAACGAATTTAAGCGCATAGGCTTGGAGCCCAGCGCCAATGGTACCTACCGCCAGACCTTTAACCTTTACCAGGATTCGCTGGCCGGTGCCGGCCTGGAGGTAAACGGACAGCCTTTTGAGCTGAATAAAGACTTTACTCTGAGCGTGGGCAACGCCCTGGATGCTACTTATCGCTTTAGCGAAGTGGTAGTAATAGGCAGCAACGCTACCGATAGCCTCCAAAAGGCCGATGTGGCCGGTAAGCTGGTGCTGATACTGTCTGCCGGCAATGCAGGCGGTGGCCGTGGTGCCGGTGGCAGCGTAATGAACCAACTGCGCCAGAAAGGTGCTACTGCTATTTTAAGCGTTGCTCCCGGTTTTCCACGCAGCACACCGCTGAACGCGCGTGGCGGCATGAGCATTTACAATTTTAAAAGAGCTTACGGCCCGCAGCAGTTTGCCATATCCGAAGCGGTAGCCCGCGCTATTGTAAAAGATGATTTTGAAAGCGCTAAAAGCGGCTCGCTCAAAACTTACAACGCCAATGTGGTACTGGATGTGCAAAAGGTAACCAACCCGCTGCCCAGCAGCAACGTTATAGGCGTACTGCCCGGTACCGACTTGAAAGATGAATACCTGGTGCTGACCGCCCACTACGACCACGTAGGCCACCGCGGTGACTCGGTTATCTTTTACGGCGCTGATGATGACGGCTCCGGCACGGTAAGCATTATTGAACTGGCAGAAGCTTTTGCCAAAGCCAAAAAAGAAGGTAAGGGCCCGCGCCGCTCTATTGTGTTTATGACGGTGAGCGCAGAGGAAAAAGGCCTGCAGGGTTCTGCCTACTACGGCGACAATCCTATTTACCCGCTGGCTAAAACAACGGCTAACCTGAATATAGACATGATTGGCCGCATAGACCCCAGCCGCAAAGTAGGCGACTCTACCAACTACGTGTACATTGTGGGTGATGACAAACTGAGCTCGGACCTGCGCCCCATTTCTATAGCCGCCAACAAAAAAACAAAGCTGGAGCTGGATTATAAGTTCAACGACCCCAAAGACCCAATGAACATTTACTACCGCAGCGACCACTACAACTTTGCCAAGCATGGCGTGCCCATTATTTTCTTTTTTAATGGTACGCATGCCGACTACCACCGCCCCACCGATACGCCTGATAAAATAAACTACCCGCTGCTGGCCAAGCGTGCCCAGCTGGTGTTTTACACGGCGTGGGAAATGGCCAACCGGGCCGATATGCTGAAGCGAGACCTGGAACTGCCCGAGCTGCGCAGATAAAAGAATTAAGGAGATAAAAAAGATAAAGAGCCCGGTGTTTTACATGCACTGGGCTCTTTTTTTATGTAAGGTTGAATATTGGGCAGCGGCAAAACGTCTCTTTTCCCTTTTAGATAAGTGTGTGCTGCTACAGGCCCAATTCAACTGCAGGATCCCAATAATGTTTTTCAAAGTTTTGCACCTTATTGTCGCTTACTTCAATCCCTTCTTTTTGCAAAAGTTCTTCCATTTGTTTGGGTGTGGCAAAGTGCATTTTACCGGTTAATAAACCAAGCCGGTTGACCACACGGTGCGCCGGCACTTTGGGGGTAATAAAGTGCGCATTGTTCATGGCCCAGCCCACCATGCGTGCCGACTTTTTGGTGCCCAGCGCCGCTGCTATGGCGCCGTAAGATGTAACACGCCCTTTGGGTATTTGCCGCACCACATCGTACACCAGGCTAAAAAAAGATTCATCCTGCCGGCCCGATGGCTTGATGGTTTTTAATTGCCGTAAAGGTTCTTTTTTAGATGCCATAACAAACGTCTGTTTTTCCTTTTAAAGTTCATGGTTCATAGGTAACAGCCAACACATTTAAAACGTCTCTATTACTTTTAAGGCTTATAATTCTTTTTTGGGTTTTGACTTTTGCCTTTTCTTCCAAACGTCTATTTTTCCTTTTGGCCTTTTGCCTGCAGCAGTTGCGTGCGCCGCGGCTCGGGCACAGCCTCGTATTGATAGGGACAGTGGCGGCAGCCGTTGCCGCAGCAATAGCCGCGCGCCAGGTGGTACTTTTCGGTGAGCACTACCAGCCCGCCTTCTACATAATAATCTTCACCTTCAACCAGCGGCGGCTTCATGCTTCAAGCTTTCGTGTAAGGCGGCATCCAGCTCTTTACCAGGTATGGTTTCGGGCAGGGTGAATGCAATGTAATGAATGCGGTTGCTGCCGGCAATGTCCAGGCTTTCGTAGTGCGTTTTAATTTTCAGTTCGGGTTTTATGTCGGCCTGCGCATACACATTATCGGTTTGCACTAGCACGGTGCAACCATACAGCTGCGTTACCTTTTGTGTAAAGGCGTACAGCACGGGGCTGTCGGTTTTTAAATGAATAATTCCATTTGGCTTGAGCAGCTGCTGGTACATACGCAAAAACTTGGGATGCGTCAGTCGTTTTTTATCTTTTGAAAGACGCAGCTGCGGGTCGGGAAAAGTGATCCAGATTTCATCCACCTCGCCTTGTGCAAAATAGTTGTTGATGCCATCAATTTGTATGCGCAAAAAACGAACGTTGTTGATAGCCTCTTTCAGCGATCTTTTAGCGCCCACCCAAATGCGGTTGCCTTTCTGGTCTACACCAATAAAATTTCTTTCGGGGTGCATTTGCGCCAGGCCAACTGCATACTCGCCTTTGCCGCAGGCCAGCTCCAGCGTTATCGGCGCCGTATTTTTAAAATGTTCATGCCAGCGGCCTTGCATACCTTGCGGGTATTGCAGCACATTGGCAAACGTGTCCAGTTCGGCAAAGCGCACTAGTTTTTTTTGTCCCATATCAAACCTTTCTTTTTCCCTTTTGCTTTATACACAATAAGCAGCCGCAGCTGCTTATTGAAAATTTGTATGCTTGTTATTTTAATTTAAACGTCTTTATTCTCTTTTAATGCTTTTTTCTCAAACATCAGCTCCTCTA
>CBDTUH010000230.1:0-5748 GCA_965363375.1 uncultured bacterium | reverse complement strand
CGTTCGACACATCGGCGGTGCTTACGGGGTAGTAGGCTTCACCGGTACCGCAATACCAGATGTCGGGTGCTGTGGGGTCCTGCACAATGGAGTTGGCACTGCGGATGTCGTTTTCCGGGCTCACAAAAGTCCACGATTGGCCTCCATCAGTGCTTCTGAAAATACCGCCCGTGGTACCGCCGGTTATCATGATGTTGGCATTGCGCCTGTCGATGCCCAGTGTGCGGCTGCGGCCGGCAATGTTGTTGGGCCCGATATTGATATAGGTATTAGCTACCGTATTGCCATTGGCATCTCGGATTCCTGTAATAAAGGGATTGCCGCCCCCTTTTTCAGGAATGCCGGCAGCAACGGCCAATTCAATCTGCCGGTAGTTGTCAGGTATTTTTCCGGTGATGGGGTTGCGCAGCATTTTAAATTCCTGCAACCAGCGCTCTTTGGTGTAGGATGCTTTTTCGTCTTTGTCTCCTTCTTCTTTCTCTTCGTTTAAATAATCAAATCTGCCCATGTTTAATGTAATTGGCATATCAGCAGGGCCACGGTATAAAAAGAAGGCAGCCACGATGGATGAGGCGAGCGACAATCGCAGCAGCGGTAGCTTGAAATTCATGTAAATGGGTTGATTTAAGAAAGTAAATTAACAAAAATCTCGATGCAAAGTTCAGGCAGGCAATAATGGGTGCTGTATATTTGCAACTCGGATGAGCATAGGGGCGTTACTACAGAAATGGAAAGATGATCCCCGCCTTTTTCAACTGGCGGACAAGCTTACTTTTGCCCAGCCTCAAAAAATCTTTACCAATGGCCTTCGTGGCAGTGCTTCGCAAGCCTTGGGTGCCGCTGCTTTTTTACATTCATCACTCAGTCAGCTCAATCACCTTTTTATTTGCAATGATGCGGAAGACGCCGCTTATTTTCACAACACGCTAGAGAACCTGACGGGCGCTATCAACATCCATTACTTTCCATCTTCTTTTAAAAACCGGAAGAACTACAGCCTGCTGAATCCCTCCCACGTAATGCTGCGCACCGAGGCGCTCACGCGCTTTTCGGCACCGGCAGGCAATCGGGTAGGCGCATTGGTAACCTATCCTGAAGCACTGGCAGAAAAAGTGGTGATAAGCAAGGCCATTGCCGAAAATATTATCCATATTAAAACAGCTGATGTGCTCCATGTGGATGCATTGCTAGCCAAGCTGGTGGATTTTGGTTTTGAGCGTACAGATTTTGTCTATGAGCCCGGCCAGTTTGCCATACGCGGCGGTATACTCGATATTTATTCTTTTGGCAACGAAAAGCCATATCGTATTGAGCTGTTTGGTAATGATGTAGACTCCATCCGCATTATTGATCCCGAAACACAATTAAGCGAAAGGCGATTGTTACAGGTAAGTATTATACCTAATGTAGAAACGAGGTTTGAAGAAGAAGGTAAGGTGTCGCTGTTGGAGTTTTTACCCGAAAACACCGTAATATGGCTGCAGGATGAAACCTTTATTACCGAGCGCTTGCTGACGGTAGAAGAAGAAGTAGAGTTGTTTGTGCAATTAAAAGCCGACAGCACTAAAAAAGAAGAAGACGATGAACGACATGAAAAGCGCCATGTTTCCGCAGCAGATTTTATTACATCCCAAAACTTTTTAAACGACCTGCAGCAAAAGCATGTGGTGTATTTTGGCGAACATGCGCCTGAGCATTTCGATACGGAAATAACATTCAACACCAAACCGCAACCGGCTTTCAACCGCCAGTTCGACCTGCTGATAAAAGATTTAAAGGGACGCGAACAAAAGGGATTTGAGACGTTTTTGTTTGCCGAGCAGCCAGCGCAATTGGAGCGGCTCTATACCATTTTTAAAGACCTGAAAGAAGAAATTCATTTCAATCCCATTGCTACCTCTATACACGAAGGGTTTATTGATGAAGACCTCAAAATTGTTTGCTATACCGACCACCAGATTTTTCAACGCTACCACAAGTACAAGGTAAAGCAGGCTTATAATAAAAATAAAGCACTCACATTACGCTCGCTGCGGGAGTTGCAGCCGGGCGATTTTGTTACGCACATCGATCACGGTGTTGGGGTGTACAGTGGCTTGCAAAAAATAGAAGCCGGTGGCAAAATGCAGGAAGCTGTGAGAATTATTTACAAGGATAAAGACATCCTGTATGTTAACATCAACTCGCTGCACAAAATAGCCAAGTATACGGGCAAAGAAGGCACCGTGCCTAAAGTAAATAAACTGGGTTCTGATGTTTGGAACAAACTGAAAGAAAAGACCAAAACAAAAGTAAAAGAGATTGCTTTTGACCTGATAAAGCTATACGCGCAGCGAAAGGCGGAACAGGGGTTTCAGCACCTGCCGGATAATTATTTGCAAACCGAGTTGGAAGCCTCTTTTATTTACGAAGACACGCCCGACCAAAGCAAGGCTACGGCCGATGTAAAAAAAGACATGGAAGCACCGTCGCCCATGGATAGACTGGTGTGCGGCGATGTGGGTTTTGGTAAAACCGAAGTGGCTATACGTGCTGCGTTTAAAAGCGTAGTAGATGGCAAGCAGGCTGCGGTGTTGGTTCCAACTACCATTTTGGCATTTCAGCATTATAAAACTTTTAGCGATCGCTTAAAGAATTTCCCGGTAACGGTAGATTATGTCAATCGTTTTAAATCGGCTAAGGAAAAAAAGGAAACCTATCAAAAGTTAGCAGAAGGAAAAGTTGACATCATTATTGGTACGCATGCGCTGCTGGGTAAAGAAGTAAAGTTTAAAGACCTGGGCATTTTAATAATAGATGAAGAGCAAAAATTTGGTGTGGCGCACAAAGAAAAAATAAAAACGTTGCGCACCAATGTTGATTGCTTAACCTTAACCGCTACGCCCATTCCGCGTACGTTACAATTTAGTTTGATGGGCGCGCGCGACCTTTCTATCATCAACACACCGCCGCCTAACCGGCAACCTATACAAACCGAGGTACAACTGTTTAGAGAAGATTTTATCCGCGAAGCCATTTATTACGAAACAGAGCGCGGCGGACAGGTTTTCTTTATACATAACCGCGTGCAAAACCTGGCTGAAATGGCGGGCATTTTACAAGGCTTGTGTCCCGATTTAAGTATTGGATGGGCGCACGGTCAGCTGGAAGGTCACGAACTGGAAGAGCGCATCATGGATTTTATTGATAAAAAATACGATGTGCTGGTGTGCACCAACATTGTTGAAAGCGGTGTGGATATTCCGAACGTGAACACCATTATCATCAACAATGCGCACCATTTTGGCCTGAGCGATTTGCACCAGCTGCGTGGACGCGTAGGTCGCAGCAATAAAAAAGCGTTCTGTTATCTTTTAGCTCCGCCCATGAGCACGCTTCCAACCGACAGCCGAAAGCGTTTACAGACGTTGGAGCAGCACAGCGAATTGGGAAGCGGTTTCCAGATAGCCATGCGCGATTTAGATATTCGTGGTGCAGGTAATATGCTGGGTGGCGAGCAAAGCGGTTTTATGAACGATATTGGTTTTGAAACTTACCAGAAAATATTGAATGAAGCCATCCGCGAACTGAAGCGCACCGAGTTTAAAGACCTGTTTAAAGATGAAATTTCGAAGCAGGATGATTTTGTCAGTGATTGCACCATTGATACGGATTTGGAGATATTGATTCCGGATACATATGTAGAAAACATCACTGAACGCCTTTCACTTTACTCGCGCCTTGACAACTGCGAAACCGAAGAAGAGCTGCAGCAGATGGAAGCGGAATTTTGGGATCGCTTTGGCTCCATGCCGCCGCCGGTGCAGGCCCTGTTTGTAACCGTGCGTTGCCGCAGGCTGGCCGTAGAGCTTGGTTTTGAAAGAATGATTTTAAAAGATAGCGTCCTCAAGTGTTATTTTATCAACCGCCCCGACTCGCCTTATTTTGAATCGGACTTGTTTAAAAATGTACTCGACTTTTTACAGACCGGCACCAACAAAGCTAGGCTAAGGCAAGTAGGCAAATTGTTTATGCTCGTAATGGAACCTGCGCGCGATATGCAGGATGTGTATACATTTTTACAGCGCATGCACCAGCAGGTAATACCTGCTGCACAATCTGCCATTGCCTGAAAAATGCAGATTAAGGATTTCTGAAACGTCTCTTTTTCCTTTTAAATATTTCGCACAGGGTAAAAGAGAAAAGCAGTAAAGTGTAAACGTCACTTTTTCCTTTTAACTCGTTAACTGGTGAACAGTTGATCACTTCAAAACTTCTGTTTTTCCTTTTGCAGCACTTATTAACTGATCAACAAATCAACTGATCAATCAATTTAAAAAACGTCACTTTTTCCTTTTAACATCGCTCGGTTGCCCTACTAACACAGAAACACTTTAGAAATTGGTGTAATTTTTCTACTTTTATTTTCTAGAATGTATCCATGAATCGCCACCAACTACTGCTAACTGTAATACTACTGTGCTCCTTTGCTTCTTTTTCCCAAAAAAAAGACTTCACCCTGTTGCTCAAAAGCGGTGAACGCAATATTTCAGAAAACGTCTCAAAATCCTTTTGCGATCAGTTTAATGCTACCGCGCCGCGGTATCAAAATAAGGCCTATGCTTTATTGCAGTTTCATCATGTTCCCACTGCTGCTGATAGGGAGGCTTTGGCAAAACAAGGTATTGCGCTGCACGAGTATGTGCCGCACTACAGCTACACCACCACCATCACCGGCAATGTAACTGAAGAGGTATTGAAAAAAGCAGGCGTTCGCGCTGTGGTGGCGTTAACCCCGCAGGATAAAATGCATGCTTCGCTACCCAAAGCGCCATTGCCTTATTGGGCAGTAAAAGTGCCCGGTACGGTAGATGTGTGGGTGCAGTTTACAAAAGCCTTTACCGCGCAGCAGGTGCAAGCCGCTTTAAAAGAAAAAAACATTGATGTTATTGCATACAACCTGCAGCAATATGGAATAGTATCAGTGCGCATTGCGGCCAACCGGCTGGCAGAACTGGCTGCTTATCCTTTTATAGCTTATGTGCAGCCGGCGCCCCCCGCCGATGAGCCGCTGAATGGGGCCAGCCGCAACGGTTCGCGCAGCAATATTTTGAATGCTATAGGCTTTGGTGGCCGCGGCCTCAACGGCGAAGGCGTAACCATCGGCATTGGCGATAATTCCGATATTCAACAGCATATAGATTTTACAGGGCGGCTCATTAACCGCGCTGCTACCTCGCACACCACGCACGGCACCCACGTTTCGGGCACCGCAGCGGGTGGTGGTATTATCAGCGAAAACGCGCGCGGCTATGCCCCAAAAGCCACCATCATCAGCCAGGTGTTCAATGGCATCCTCTTTCACGCACTTACTTATGTGCAGGATTATGGCATGGTCATCACCAACAACTCTTACGGCAACATCATTGGCTGCGATTATAATGGGCAGTATGATCTGTATGCGCAGGTAATGGACCAGCAGGCATTTGAGCTGCCCCACCTGCAACATGTGTTTGCTACGGGCAACAGCGGTGCGGAGGAGTGCACACCTTTTCCAAAAGGTTTTGGAACTGTTTTAGGTGGTTACCAGTCTGCCAAAAATGTATTGTGCGTGGGCAACACGTTTGCCAATGGCGATATTTCCGGCGGCTCCAGCAAAGGCCCGGTAAGAGACGGTCGCCTGAAGCCAGAAATAACGGCGATGGGTTCTACCGTTGTATCAACAATACCTACCAACCGGTATGGCGGCAGTAATGGCACCAGTATGGC
>CBDTUH010000229.1:0-5769 GCA_965363375.1 uncultured bacterium | reverse complement strand
GCGTGCTTTTGGTAATTTTGGCTTCTTCTGATGTAGGCGAATATTGTCCTTTGGTTAAACCATAGATCTGGTTGTTGAACATCAGGATGTTTACATTAAAATTGCGGCGCAGCAGGTGAATGGTATGGTTACCACCAATGCTCAAACTATCGCCATCTCCGGTTACAATCCATACGCTCAGCTCAGGCCTCGTAGCCTTCAAGCCGCTGGCAATAGCTGTAGCACGACCGTGAATGGAGTGCATTCCATACGTGTTCATGTAATACGGAAAACGCGACGAGCAGCCAATACCGGAGATAATGGCAATGTTCTCGCGCGGAATGCCCAGCGTAGGCATTACCTTTTGTACCTGTGCCAGTATTGAATAGTCGCCGCAGCCGGGGCACCAGCGTACTTCCTGGTCGGTTGCGAAATCTTTAGGCGTTAAGGTTATGTTGGGGGTGGTTGTTGCTGTTTCCATGTTGTATATAATAAGGGCTCAAAGAGAGCACTATAAGTTAATCATTTTTCTGCAGTTCTTCCCAGTACTCGGCAGCGCGGCGCGTGTGCGGAATAACAATGGTACCGCCTACAATGTTGGCTACGGCAAAAATTTCGTACATCTGCTCGGTGGTTACACCCAGCTCGTAGCTTTTGCCCAGGTGGTATTTAATACAGTCGTCGCAGCGCAGCACCATGCTGGCTACCAGGCCCAGCATTTCCTTTGTTTTTTTGTCCAGCGCGCCTTCGTCGTAAGTGTTCGTATCCAGGTTCCACAGGCGCTTCATCACCAAGTTATTCTTGCTCAGTATCACCTCGTTCATCCGCTCGCGGTAGTCGTTAAATTCTTTTACCAGGTCTGACATTACAATTTACAATTTTTGGATTGCAAAAATACGCCGGATTAACGGCTCTATTTTGTTAATCATTCGGGCACACACAATTTTTTATATATTCAAGCCTAAATTGACAAAACACTTTATGAGAAAATCTTTACTGGTTACGTTGGGACTGGCTTTTTTAGTAACCATCTCCGTAGCTTTTACAGCCGACAAAGAGCGCCGCTACAAAAACCTGAAAGTACTGCCCAAAGACATCACCAAGAACGAGATGGATACCATTATGAAACACTTTACCATGGCCTTGGGCGTAAAATGTAACTTTTGCCACACCTTCAACACCGAAGCCAAGGCCATGGATTTTGCCTCCGATGCCAACAAACACAAGGATATGGCCCGCAACATGATGCGCATGACCAAAAAAATCAATAAAAAATATTTTGAGTTTTCCTCTTATAGCAACATTGCTACATCGCTAACCATTACCTGCAACACTTGCCACAACGGTAAGGCAGAACCTTCTTCGTGGCCGGCGTTGGAAAAGCGGCAATGATTAACTTTGCCACATGGCGCAATTATATGACTTTGGAATGATCGGCCTGGGTGTAATGGGTAGCAACCTGTTACTCAACCTGGCCGATCACCATTTTAAGGTAGCTGGTTTTGATGTAAAAGCAGAACGTGGTGCAGCTTTAGAAGCCGCTGCCAAAGAAGGAACCATCGTAAAAGGTTTTAGTACGCTGCCCGAAATGGTGCTGGCGCTGGAAAAGCCCCGAAAGATAATGATGCTGGTGCCTGCCGGCGGCCCGGTTGACGATGTCATCGCTTCACTACTTCCCTTGCTTGACAAAGGCGATATTGTAATTGATGGCGGCAACTCCTATTTTAAAGACACGCTGCACCGCAACAATTACCTGCAGGAAAAAGGCATTCACTTTATGGGAATGGGCGTATCGGGTGGCGAGCTGGGTGCGCGCCTGGGCCCAAGCATGATGCCCGGTGGCGATAAGGAAGCCTATCAATATTTAAAACCACTGTTAGAAGCGATTGCGGCCAAAGCCGATGGCGTGCCTTGCGTGGCGCATATGGGCAAAGGTGCGGCCGGCCATTATGTAAAAATGGTGCACAACGGTATTGAATATGCCATGATGCAGCTGATTGGCGAAGTGTACGATATTTTAAAGCGCGGCGGCGGCTTTACCAACAGCGAGCTGCACACGCTTTTTAAGCAATGGAACAAAGGCGACCTGCAATCGTTCCTCATCAACATTACCGCTGAAATATTTAAAACCGGTGATGACCAAAGCAATAAAGAAAACGAATACCTGGTAGATAAAATTCTGGACCAGGCGGGCGCTAAAGGCACCGGCAAATGGACCTCGCAGGAAGCCATGAACCTGCCTACACCCATCCCCACTATTGATGCAGCCGTAACGGCCCGCAACCTGTCCGTATATAAAGAAGAAAGAGTAGCAGCAGCAGCGCTATACAAACCCAAAACCGGCAAGCTGGCCATGGGCAAAGAGGAACTGGCGGAAGAAGCGGAAAAAACCTTGCTTTTTGCTTTTATTATTTCCTACGCGCAAGGGCTGGCTATGCTGGCCAAAGCATCGGAAGAGCATGCTATGGACATTCCGCTGCCTGCGGTAGTGCAGGTGTGGAAGGCAGGCTGCATCATACGCTCCAGCTTATTGCAAACCTTTGATAAAGCTTTTGCCCAAAACAATACCCTGCCCAACCTGCTGCTCGACGGCGAAATTGCCCAATTGCTACAGGAGTGCGAAGGAAGCCTCCGCCGGCTGGTAGCGGCTGCCGTAGAAGCCAAAATACCCGCGGCTGCTCTCAGCAGTGCACTGGCTTATTTTGATGCCTACAGTACCGAGCGGCTGCCCATTAACCTGGTGCAGGCACAGCGCGACTATTTTGGCGCCCACACCTACCAGCGTATAGATATGCCCGGTGTTTTTCATACCGAATGGCATCAGTAGCAAAGCATTTAAGGTTGATAAGTTGACAAGTTGATAAAAACATACATCTTGTCAACTTATCAACCTATCAACTGTTCAACTTTTCAACTGACTACAACACACAAAACCTCATGTCCACACACCAGCCTACCATACTTTTTATATTCGGCGGCAGCGGCGATCTTACTTACCGCAAGCTCATCCCAGCCCTGTACAACCTGTTTTTAGACGATTACCTGCCACAGGAGTTCTTGGTAATCGGCATTGGCCGCACCACCTTTAGCCAGGCTGCTTACCGCACCCATGTAAAAAAAGGCGTGCAGGAGTTTTCGAGGCGCAAAAAAACCGTGCAGAAAAACTGGAGCTCTTTTGCGCAGCATGTGGCTTATATGCAGATGGACCTGAACGATGCCAAAGGCTATAAAACGATGGTGCAAAAAGTGGCCTCGCTGGAAAAAGAATGGAAAAAAGAAGCGCATGTGCTTTTTTACCTGTCGGTAGCGCCGCAGCTTACCGAAAGCATTGTACATCACTTGCATAACACCGGCCTTACCGCCGACCCGCACCGCAGCCGCATGGTGTTTGAAAAGCCTTTTGGCCACGACCTCAAAAGCGCTACCGAGCTTAACCACCTGCTGGCCAGCCTGTTTAAAGAAGAACAGATCTATCGTATAGACCATTACCTGGGTAAAGAAACGGTGCAGAACATTCTGGCCTTTCGTTTTGCCAACGGACTATTTGAACCTACCTGGAACAACCACTTTATTGACCATGTGCAGATAACGGCGGCCGAATCGGTAATGGTGGGCAGCCGCGGCGGCTATTACGAGGGCGCCGGCGCCCTGCGCGATATGGTGCAGAACCACATGTTGCAGCTGCTGTGCATGGTAGCCATGGAGGCACCCGTAAGCTTTAACCCCGATGAAATTCGAAACAAAAAACTGGACGTGCTGAAAGCCATACGCTGCCTGAAAAAAGGTGATGTGCACCGCCATGCCGTGCGTGGCCAGTACAGCCCCGGCTGGATGAAAGGCGAAGAAGTGAAAGGCTACCGCCAGGAAAAAGGCGTAAAAGAAGAATCACCCACCGAAACCTTTGCCGCCGTTAAGTTTTACATCGACAACTGGCGCTGGAAAGGCGTGCCTTTTTATGTGCGCACGGGCAAAGCCATGGCCGAAAAATCTACACTCATCACCATCGAATACAAATCGGCGCCCGACTTTGCCTTTCCGCCCGAGGCGGCCGAAACCTGGCGGCCCAACCGACTCACCATCAGCATACAGCCCGAAATGGACATTCGCCTGCGCTTTCAGGCCAAGCGGCCCGGCCCGCAAATGCGCCTGCTGCCTGTGGACATGACCTTTAACTACTCGGAAGACGATGGCGCCGACCACCCCGAAGCTTACGAAACACTACTGCTGGATGTAATAGAAGGCGATGCCACCCTGTTTATGCGCGGCGACCAGGTAGAAGCAGCCTGGAAAGTGATCAGCCCCATACAGGAACTGTGGGAAGCCAAGCCGCCGGTAGATTTTCCGAACTATGCGCCCGGCAGCTGGGGCCCCGAAGATGCTGAAGCCCTCATTGCCCGCGACGGTCACCACTGGGTAAGCCTGCCGCCCGAGCCGAAGGACACCATCGAATAGCTAAAATTTTAAAAGGAAAAAGAGACGTTTTGAATGGCGAATAAGAGCCAAAGAATGTTGAATGAGGAAGCGTAGAGAGCATGTTCAATACTCAATTTTCAATTAAAAGGAAGGCGAGACCTTTAAACGTTGCGCCTTTGCATGAAATAGCAAAAGGAAAATCAGACGTTTTGCATTTGGCTATTTACCATGAACTATCAACCATCAACTTTAAAAGGAAATGGAGACGTTTCACCAATCAACCCATCAACCTACTAATCCAAATACTACTGTTATGAAGCTTTACCTGCTGCTGGCACTGCTGCTTACCACTACCTGCACTTGGGCTCAAGACGAAGATGTGCGCAAAATGCGCGACGAAAGTACCCGCCCTATAAAAAAAGAAGATAAAGACACTTTAGAGCTGGCATGGCGGCGCGGCGGTGTTTTTAGTGTTAGCCTGTCGCAGGGGACACTGCGCAACTGGGCCGCCGGCGGCGATGAGTTTGCCCTTTCCATCAACTCCATCCTTAGCCTGTATGCTTTTTATAAAGAAGGCCGTCGCAGCTGGGACAATACGTTCGACTTTAATTTTGGCTATGTAAACACCACCAGCCTGGGCGCCCGCAAAAACGACGACCGCATCGATTTTTTATCCAAATACGGCTACAGCCTTACCGAAAAACTGAACCTGGCCGGGCTGTTCAATTTTCGTTCGCAGCTGCTCAAAGGTTACAATTATCCTAATGATTCCACGCGCATACTCACTTCCGATTTTCTTTCGCCGGCCAATATTTTATTAAGCCTTGGTTTGGACTATAAGCCCAACGATGCGTTTTCGCTTTTCTTTTCGCCGGTAACGGCAAGGCTGATTGTAGTGAGCGACGACAGCCTGGCGGCCAAAGGCAGCTACGGTGTAGAGCCCGGCAAGAACAGCAAAACAGAATTTGGCGCTTTTGCCACCGCCAATTACATCCGGGAGTTCAATAAAATTGTAGCCTTTAAAAGCCGGCTCGACCTGTTTTCCAACTACCGCCACAATCCGCAGAATATCGATATTTTTTGGACCAACCTGCTGTCGGTAAAACTGACCAAGGCGCTTTCCGTAAGCTGGAACGTGGACCTGATTTATGACGATGATGTGCGCATTTTTGGTGAAAACGCTGATGCGCCGGCTACGCAGCTCAAATCCATTGTAGGTGCGGGGCTGATGCTAAACTTTTAATAAAAGAAGAATTCCTATCAGCAGAAAAACATCTCTTTTTCCTTTTAACCGGTGAACTTTTGATTTTTTAAACCAGCGCATTGGCTAGATCGGAAGAGCACACGTCTGAACTCCAGTCACGTGGCCTTATCTCG
>CBDTUH010000228.1:0-5774 GCA_965363375.1 uncultured bacterium | reverse complement strand
GACTGAAAGGCTGCGCGTCGTCGCGGCGGAGTGCTGCCTCGCATCGGGAGTCGCTACCGCCCATGACCTCGACGCGGGCATGGTCGTTGTCGACAAGGCTTTCGGGATTCAACCGGTGCTGGAAACGGTAAAGGGTCGCTTAAGGCTTGGAAATAAAGGTTAAAGCCTCAGAAGGTTTCTGATAGCGGCCGGCCCCAATAAAACGCTTGCTCCAGTAAGCTTCATCCAGGTCGGATATCATGACACCGCCTGAAGTAGCTGCATGCACAAACTTATTGTTCTGCAGGTAAACCCCCACATGCGATACGCCGCCGGTGGTGTTAAAGAAAACGAGGTCGCCTTCCATCAGTTCTTCATCTTCCTGTATGCGGCGGGTAGCGCCATATTGCTCGCGCGCGGTGCGGGGCAGCGCCACTCCCAAAACAGTAGAAAACATCACTTGTACAAAGGCGGAGCAATCAATGCCGTTTTTAGTAGTGCCGCCATAGCGGTAGCGGGTGCCATACCATTCATCAATGGTTTCAAACAGCGATGCATTTTGTACCTGCTCTACTTCTGTATCCAGTAAAATGGAATATTTCAATTGCAGGGGGCTGGCTTTTTCAACTGAAAAACCGTTTGCTACAATTACCTCTTTTTTATTGATGTAGGAAGTCTCTTGTTTAACAATTTTTGGAGTGGTAGTCTTTGTATCTTGCGAGGCAGGGGCTTCATCAAGGCCTACTTCAATATCATCCAGAAAGCGGATGGCCGTTTTAGTGGCCTGGGGACCACTGCTTTTTTTATTTTGCGCTGCAATTGGACTATTCGAGGCCAGTAACAACACAATGGTGGACGCAGTTATTAATTGTTTTACCATTGGTGGTTTTTTTTTAGGGTCGACTGGGTTTCAGACGAAAATAGAAAAATTATGGACAAATTCCCTCAAAATGGGGAAAACTATCAACGCAAGTTATCAACATATATTGTTAGGGCAAAGCCATAATCCGAAATTTGCTGATAATCATAAGGCTAGCTGACGCTCGTTAATTTGAGAAGAGAGGAACATCATGAAATATTCACATTTACACGTACATACTCAATATTCACTGCTCGATGGGGCTGCATCCATCAGCGGATTGTATAAAAAAGCCATTGCCGATGGCATGCCTGCACTTGCTATTTCTGATCATGGAAATATGTTTGGTGTGTTTGATTTTGTATCGCAGGCTTATAAAAATGTTGACGAAACCGGCAAGCCAAAAGTAAAGCCGATTGTGGGCTGCGAGTTTTATGTAGTGGAGAACCGCCACCGCCGCGCGTTTACAAAAGAAGAAAAAGACCGGCGCTTTCACCAGATATTGTTAGCCAAAAATGAGCAGGGTTATAAAAACCTGGTGAAGCTTACTTCGCTTGGTTTTATGGAAGGCCTGTATGGCAAATACCCGCGTATTGACAAAGAATTGATATTACAATATCACGAAGGGCTGATTGCCACCACCTGTTGTTTAGGCGCGATGGTGCCGCAGGCCATTATGTACAAAAGCGAAGCGGAAGCAGAAACCGAATTTAAGTGGTGGCTGGATCTGTTTGGTGATGACTTTTACGTGGAGTTTCAGCGCCACGGCATGGCCGAGCAGGATAAGGTGAATAAGGTGCTCATCAAATTTGCTGAAAAGCATAATGTAAAAATCATTGCATCCAACGATAGCCATTATGTAGACCAAAGCGACTTTAACGCCCACGACATTTTATTGTGCATCAACACCGGAGAAAAACAGGCCACTCCTGCCCTGCGCGAATTTTCCGATGATGACATCAGCATGAAGGACAAACGTTTTGCCTTTCCGAACGATCAGTTCTACTTTAAAAGGACGGACGAAATGATCAAAACGTTTAAAGACCTGCCGCAGGCCATCGACAATACAAATGAGATTGTGGACAAGGTAGAGCTGCTGAATCTGAAACGTGATATTTTACTGCCTGCCTTTCCACTCCCCGAAGAATTTAAAAAGCATGACGATAATAATTTAAACCAGTGGGAATTTTTAAAGCACCTGACTTACGAAGGGGCTAAAGAACGATACAGTGAAATTTCAGAAGAAATTCGTGAACGCCTGGATTTTGAATTATTCACCATTAAAACCATGGGGTTTGCAGGTTACTTCTTAATTGTAAGTGACTTTATAAAAGCCGGTCGCGATCTGGGTGTGTTTGTGGGTCCGGGCCGTGGTTCCGCGGCGGGTAGTGCGGTGGCGTATTGCATCGGTATTACCAACATCGATCCCATTAAATACAACCTGCTGTTTGAGCGTTTCCTAAACCCGGATCGGAAAAGCATGCCGGATATTGATACGGACTTTGATGATGAAGGAAGGCAAAAGGTGATTGATTACGTGGTGCAGAAGTACGGCAAGAACCAGGTGGCGCAGATTGTAACCTATGGTACCATGGCCGCTAAAATGAGCATCAAAGACGTAGCGCGTGTGATGGATTTGCCGCTGGCAGAATCGAACATGCTGGCAAAGCTGGTGCCCGATAAGCCGGGTACCAAATTGCACCGCGTGCTTCACGCACCGCTTACATCAAAAGATGGCGACGGCTCGCTGGAAGACAAAGAAGGCTATGGAAGTGATGATATTGAAAACATAAAAAGGATCAGAGAGGTTTATAATTCCAAATCACTGCAAAGCGATGTGCTGCACGAAGCAGAAAGGCTGGAAGGTTCGGTACGCAACACCGGCATTCACGCGGCCGGTATCATCATTGCGCCGAAAGACTTAACAGAACTCATTCCTGTTTTTACTTCAAAAGATACGGACCTTTGCATCACGCAGATTGAAGGTTCCATCATTGAAGATTCCGGCGTTATCAAGATGGACTTTCTGGGATTGAAAACCCTTTCCATTATCCGCGATGCGCTGGAACTGATTAAACAGAACCACGGTGTTGAAATAGAAATTGACAACATTCCACTGGATGATGCAAAAACTTACGAACTGTACCAGCGTGGCGATACCATTGCCACCTTCCAGTTTGAAAGCCCGGGCATGCAGAAGTACCTGAAGGAACTGAAGCCCGATCAGTTTGCCGACCTGATTGCCATGAACGCCCTGTACCGCCCGGGTCCTATGGCTTACATTCCGCAGTATGTAGACCGTAAGCATGGCCGCGAAGAAGTGGTGTACGACCTGGAAGAAATGGCCGAATACCTGGAAGAAACCTATGGTATTACCGTATACCAGGAGCAGGTGATGCTGCTGGCGCAAAAGATTGCCTGCTTTAGCAAGGGCGATGCTGACGTGCTGCGCAAGGCCATGGGTAAAAAAGACCGGAAGACGCTGGACAAAATGAAAAGCAAGTTCATTGACGGTGCGGTTGCCAAAGGTCATGCGGCAAAAACGCTGGAAAAGGTATGGACTGACTGGGAAGCGTTTGCGCAATACGCCTTCAACAAATCGCACTCTACCTGTTATGCATTTGTGGCCTATCAAACGGCTTATTTAAAAGCGCACTATCCCGGTGAGTATATGTCGGCCGTACTGAACCACGCCAACGCCATTGAAAAGCTCACCTTTTTTATGGAGGAGTGCAAGCGCATGGGCATTAAAGTACTAGGCCCGGACATTAATGAATCCTTAAAAGGCTTTGCGGTGAATGCGGCCGGCGAAATTCGTTTTGGCCTGGGTGGCTTAAAAGGTGTGGGTGAAGCAGCGGTGGAAAGCATTATTGCCGAACGTAAGGAAGGTGGCACCTTTAAAGACCCTTTTGATTTTATGAAACGCATCAACCAGCGCACAGTTAATAAAAAGACTTTGGAAAGCCTGGCGTATGCCGGAGCCTTCGATACGTTTACCGAGCTGCACCGTGCGCAATATTTCTGCATACCGCCCGGCGAAACGCAGAATGGCCTGGAAAAAATGATAAAATACGGCAACGTGGTGCAGGCCCAATCTACTGTAAGCACTAACACGCTTTTTGGCGACCTGGGCACCGCCATGGATATCAAGCCGCCCGTCATCGCGCCCTGCCCGCCCTGGCCGCTGACAGAGCAGCTCGATCATGAAAAAGAAATTACCGGTATTTACCTAAGCGGCCACCCGCTTGACCATTACCGGTTTGAAAAGCGGTATTACGGCATGAACACCGTGGAAGAATTCAATGAAGTAAAAGAAGGCAATTTGCTTTCCAATGCCGGTCGCAATTTTAAATTGTTGTGTTTGGTATCTGGTGCCAACCATCGTATTTCTAAACAAGGCAACAAGTTTGGCGCTTTTACGGTAGAAGATTATACCGGCAAAACCGACATTATGCTCTTTGGCGAAACCTATGTGCGCCTGCAGCATTTTATGACACCCGGTCAGGCACTGCTCATCAACGGCACTTTTAAACAACACAAATACAGGCCGGAGCTGGAGTTTGGCATCAATAGCATTACCCTGGCAGAAAACATAAAGCTGGTGCTTACCAGGCAGTTATGCCTGGAGTTGGACGCCCGCAACGTGGATGAAGAACTGGTGGAATTTTTAGAATCCAACTTTAAAAGCCACCCGGGCAAGGCCGGGCTGAAGGTAATCATCAAAGAACCCAAAAACGGCCTGAAAATCAATATGATGACGCTGGATACCGGCTTTGACATGAACCATGATATGATCGACTTCCTGGACCGCAAACCCGAAATAGAAGTGCAGGTGGCGGTGCATTAACCCTGTCAGCAGGCAAGAATTTTAACGACAAATGTGCAGGTATTTTAGAGTTGGGCGTAAATTTGCACAGGCAAAACAACTTTTGATTTATACATAAATTATTGAAACATGGCGAAAGCATTCACAGACAGCAATTTTCAAACAGAAGTTTTAGATTCAGATAAATTAACAGTGGTTGACTTTTGGGCAGAATGGTGTGGCCCCTGCCGCGCTATCGGTCCCGTAATTGACGAACTGTCGAAAGAATATGACGGCAAGGTAAACGTGGGCAAAGTAAACGTGGATGAGAATCCGCAGATCAGCATGAACTACGGCATCACTTCTATTCCGGCTATTCTTTTTATCAAAGGTGGACAGGTGGTAGACAAGCTGGTAGGCGCACAACCCAAAGGCAACTTTGTGAAAAAAATTGAATCGCACATTTAAAACGTCTTAAAACCCTTTTAAAAAACTGCTTTGTTTTCAAAGCAGTTTTTTTGTTTTTTATAAAACGTCTGTTTTTCCTTTTAAATCTTCAATACCACTTTTTCATTTCACTATTCCTTTTTTTACCATTTTCAAGGTCTCGTTTTCCTTTTAGCGTTTTAAGCATGGAAAAAATTTATTAGCCAAAGCACAAAAAAGCCCGCATTGAAAGCAGGCTTTTTAAAAGGGAAAACAGACGTTTTTAATGGCTGATACTCGTAAGCTGTTTAGGGTTGTGCTTGTGCCGGAACAGAATGAGGAAGGCAATAGCCACTACCAATGCATAACCTGCAAAGGCAAGCCAAATCTGCTGCCATTCCTTATTGCCGCTGGCATCGGTATAATAATTATCAATTACATACCCGCTTACCTTGCTGCCCAGCCAGGCGCCAACACCATTAGTCATCATCATAAACAATCCTTGCGCACTGGAGCGAATGGCGGGGCTGGTTTCCGTTTCTACAAATAAAGAACCCGAGATGTTGAAAAAGTCGAACGCCATACCATACACAATGCACGATAGAATGATCATCCAAAGGTTGCCGGCAGGGTCGCCATAGGCAAAAAGGCCAAAGCGGAGCACCCAGGCCAGCATGGAAAACAGCATTACTTTTTTAATACCAA
>CBDTUH010000227.1:0-5793 GCA_965363375.1 uncultured bacterium | reverse complement strand
AAATTTTTCATGCGCTAAAAACCGTATTGAAGAAAAAAGGCTACAGCACCAACGTAGGTGACGAAGGTGGTTTTGCACCCAACATCGGCTCCAACGAAGAAGCCATTGAAACTGTATTAACCGCCATTGATGCAGCAGGTTACAAAACCGGTTCGCAGATTATGATTGCGATGGATGCGGCTAACTCAGAGCTGTACAAGAACGGTAAATACGTTTTCCATAAAAGCGACGGCAAATCCCTTTCTTCCCAACAACTGGTTGATTTCTGGGCTAACTGGGTGAAACAATATCCCATCATTTCCATTGAAGATGGTATGGCCGAAGACGACTGGGATGGCTGGAAAGCGTTAACCGAAGCCGTAGGCGATAAAGTGCAACTGGTGGGTGATGACCTTTTTGTAACAAACGTTGAGCGCCTGCAGCAAGGCATCGATAAAAAAATTGCCAATGGCCTGCTGGTAAAAGTTAACCAGATTGGTACCGTTACTGAAACCATCAATGCCGTAACGCTGGCGCAGCACAATGGCTACAACACCATTATGAGCCACCGCAGCGGCGAAACAGAAGATACCACCATTGCCGATTTGGCCGTAGCCTTAAATTGCGGTCAAATTAAAACCGGTTCCGCCAGCCGTACCGACCGTATGGCCAAGTACAACCAGCTGATTCGCATTGAAGAATTGCTGGGCGCTTCTGCTATTTACCCCGGTAATAAACTGAAATTCGGAAAATAAAGTTCGCGGTTGGGCGTTGACAGTTGACAGATTAGGTACTACCTTTATCCCGTCAACTGTCATCCGCCAACTGTTAACTTATATGCGATTTTTTTCTCACATACCTTCTTTTCTGTACAACAAATTTTTGCTGGCTACCATTGCATTTACTGTGTGGATGCTGTTTTTCGACAAGAACGATTTTTTTGGACAGATGGATCGCAAAAAAGAACGGAAAGACCTGCAGGAAAGCAAGCAGTATTTTGTTGAGCAGATAGCAGCAGAAAGGCACTTTTCTGATGAACTGAAAAACAATCCTGCTGCTATTGAAAAATTTGCCCGCGAGCAATACAAAATGAAGCGCGATGGCGAAGACCTTTTTCTGATACAACCCTTACCCGCCGAGGAAAACTAGGCAATAACACAATATCTTATTTTAAACATCGTTTATAACCAAACACCACCTTTTCACCCCGTTTTTGGACGAACGGACAACACGTTTTGGTTTTATGAACAATTACTCACCTGAGGACCTGCTGCTTTACTTATACAACGAAACTTCTGCCGAGGCAACCGCCGCCATTGATGCCGCGCTTGAGCGGGACTGGACACTACGCGAAAAACTGGCCGTGCTGAAAGCTTCTAAAAGGCGGCTGGATACCCTAGCAGAAAGCCCCCGCACCGAAGTGGTGCTGAACATTATGCGCTACGCTGCCGCCACCCAAAAAGAAACCCTTCCGCAGTAAAACGTCTCATTTTCCTTTTACCTTCGCGGTCTCCTCATTATGAAACGTAAAGACCGTTTTGAATATGTAATTCGCTGGTTTTCGGAAAACAAGCCCGAAGTAGAAACCGAGCTTTTTTTCGACAATACCTACCAGCTGACGGTAGCCGTTATTCTTTCGGCGCAATGTACCGACAAGCGGGTGAACATGCATACGCCGGCCCTTTTCGAGCGTTACCCTTCACCGGCCGAGCTGGCCGAGGCTAATTACGACGAACTCTTTTCCTACATCAAAAGCATTTCATTTCCCGGCAACAAAACGCGCCACCTAATGGGCATGGCCAAATTAGTGATGGAAAAGTTTGGCGGCGAAATACCCATGACTGTGGAAGAGCTGGTACAACTGCCCGGCGTGGGCCGCAAAACGGCGCATGTAATTACGTCGGTGGTGGACAACCAGCCCAACCTGGCGGTAGATACGCACGTGTTTCGCGTGTCGGCCCGCATTGGCCTAACCAAAGGCGCCAAAACACCGCTCGCTACCGAACAGCAACTGATGAGGCACGTACCTAAAGAGCTGGTACACAAGTTTCACCACTGGCTAGTGCTGCACGGTCGCTACATTTGCGTAGCGCGCAACCCAAAGTGCGGCGAGTGCGGCCTGCGGCCCGTTTGCCTTTATTTTCATACTGTGGTGGAGCCGAAAAAGAGTTTGTAGTCTATAGTTTTTAGTTTGTAGTTGTTTGATTCCCAAACGTCTCTTTTTCTTTTTAAATTTTGAATTTTTGAAAACGTCTCTTTTACCTTTTGGCTTGTTAGTTTATCAACTTTAAAGCCCTGATATAGCTTTACTTGCGACGCTCCGTTTGGGCTGCAACAACAGCATCAGCAAAACGTCTGTTTTCCCTTTTAAAGTTGAAAATTGAGCATTGAGTATTCTCTCTTTACTTCTTCATTCAATATTCCTTGTTCCTTGTTCAATATTCTAAAAAGATTCTCCTTTTCTCCTTCCGCACTTTCTTCACTTAGTGCCCTTTTCCAAATTTTTTAACAGCCCAACGGCTCAGGTACGTTTTTTTGGCGTAAGGGTTGCATAGTATTAAAAAGAAAAAGTAAACGTTTCTAGGCTGTACCCTACACCCAACTGCCGGTTGCTGCCTGAAAGCCCAATAACCAAATCGTTCCATGAGTAAAATAGCAGAAATACATCAGCAATTCAACAGCCTTCTATCGCTGCAACCCTTAATTAGCGTGCTTAAAAAAATGCTGGCCGATGATAAGCCCGGCGCGCGCCGCCTGTACGAAGGCCTGCTGCGCGATATTAGTGCCGTGCCCGCCCTGTCCGAACCCATGGACGATATGAAGCCGCTGATGCGCCATGCCGAGCTGGTAGAAACGTTATTGAGCACCATTTTTACGCCGGCCACCGCGGCCAATGAGGGCCTTTTTGCCATTGCCATTCCTTTTCGCCACGAAACCATTTACGCTTCCCCAGCTTTTAAAGAACTTTTTCTGACCGAAGGGGCCAACACCATTACCCTGCCCGATAAAAAAACGGTGGTGAACATCAACAAAGCCATGGTAAGCCTGGCTTATAATGTTATTCTTAAAAAATTTTACGGCATTAATGTGCCTGCCGCGGCCTCGTCGGTGCACCCCTTTACCGATGCGGAAAGCGGCCTTACCAAATACCTGGAGCTGGAGTTGAATGCGCAGTTTGTAGAAGTAAAGTTGGTGAACAAAAGCTTTAACATGCCCGCTGCTTATGTGCCGCAGTACGCACTGGATACCGACGACCTGCAGCAAACCTTTCCGCTGGAAAATTTTCAGTTTGAAGGGCTGGTGGTGATTAATGTTGATGATGTGACGGGGCAGCAGGTAATTGCCGAAATAAAAAATACGCTGCTTACTTTGGACAGCACTGCCGACTCGGACGTGTACCAAAAGTTGCAGCGCCACATACAAACACTGGTAGGCCTCAACGATATTAAAGTGGGTATTACGCCCTTCTTTAAAATGAACGATTATTACCTGTACTCCGATGTGTACTACCACAACAGCCTGCTGTACAAGCACCCAGAGGCAGCCAAACATAACAAACAAATCATTCAGCTGTGCAAGCGCACCTTTAGCCGTACGGACAATGGCCTGCTGCTGCAAACCCTGAGCGATAAAGCCATGTCTCAAAACGCACTACTGCCTTACTATTACGAGCAGGGCGCGCGCAGCCTCATCATCTGCCCGCTTAAGTGCGACGACAACCAGCTGATAGGTTTGCTGGAGCTATCGAGCAGCGAGCCCGGCACGTTGCGCTACGGCCACCTGGGCAAGCTGCAGCCTGCCATGCCCCTGTTTAGCCTGGCGCTTGAAAAAAGTATTGAGAACCTGGAAATGCAGATTAACAAAACGGTAAAGGAGCATTTTACGGCCATACAGCCCGCCGTGGACTGGAAGTTTACCGAAGCGGCCTTTAACTACATACGTGCGCGGCAGTTGCACGATTCGGTAAAAATTCCGCCCATAACATTTGAAGATGTGTACCCGTTGTACGGTGCTATCGATGTGCGCAACTCGTCTGTTGAGCGTAACAATGCTATACAGCTCGATATTTTGGAGCAGTTGAATATGGCGCGCACCGTGCTGGAAACAGCGGCGCGTGGTGTGCAGTTTCCGCTGCTCAAAGAAATTCAGTATAAAATAGACCAGTACATTACAGCTACTTCCGAAGCGTTATTATCAGAAGAAGAAATGCTGATTTACGAGTTTTTGCAGCAAGACCTGGATGGCCTTTTTCGCCACCTGCACAGCGCGCGGCCCGAGCTGCAAAAACCTATTGACGATTATTTTGCCGCGCTCGACCCCCAGCGCAACATTATTTACCACCACCGGAAAGAGTACGAAGACAGCATTACCAAAATAAACGACCTGCTGGACCGCCTGATGGACAGCGAGCAGCAGGCTGCCCAAAAGGTGTTTCCGCACTATTTTGAGCGCTACATTACCGATGGCATCGAGTTCAATATTTACGTAGGCCAATCACTGGCACCAAGCTACCCGTTTAACGAAATCTATGTAAAAAACCTGAAGCTGTGGCAGCTAACGGTGCTTACCAAAGCGGCGCGGCTTACCCACACGCTGGAACAAAAGCTGCCCCTGCCGCTGCAAACCACGCAGTTGATACTCGCGCATTCAATACCGCTTACCATATCGTTTCGCCGCAAGGAGCGCAAGTTTGATGTAGATGGTGCTTACAACATCCGCTACGAAATCATTAAAAAGCGGATCGATAAAGTGCACGTAAAAGACACCGAAGAGCGGCTGACGCAGCCCGGCAAGGTGGCCATTGTATACTCGCAGCAAAAAGAGCTGAACGAGTACATGGAGTATATACAGTTTTTGCAGGCAGAAGGATTGCTGACCGATAACATAGAACACCTGGAGCTGGAAGACACCCAGGGCATCAACGGTCTTAAAGCCCTCCGCGTGGATGTGGTACTGGAAAATAATGAAGAAAACGCTGGCAAAAAAGAACTGTCGAAAATAACCACGCAAGACCTGGTGAAGAAGTGAATGAAACCATAGGAATATTGAACAAGAAACAAGGAATATTGAATGAAGAAGTGAATGAGAAAATATTCAATGCTCAATGTTCAACTTTAAAAGGGAAAACAGACGTTTTGTGCAATGTGGGATGTGAGAGGTGAAACGTAATACAAAAGGCATGGATTCTTTTAAAAGGGAAAAGAGACGTTTTGAAATTTATCGGCTGTTGTTTATAAACCATCAATTTTGAACGGTGAACTTATAAAAGGAAAAAGAGACGTTTTTACAAAAACGTCTCTTTTTCCTTTTATAACTATTTGCTTCTAAAACTGGAAACCAAAGCGTACCATCGGCATCAGCTTTTCTTCTTTGGAGCGGGCCAGTGTGCCGGTTACCACAAAGCGCCTTACCGGCGACAGCCACACACCCACACCATTGCCCACATGCCAGTCGGTACTTTTTTCGCCTTTGGCCCACACGCGGCCTACATCGTTAAATACCAGCACACCCAGCGAACCGGGAAACAGGTAGGTGGTAAAGTCGGCTATACGAAAACGTATTTCTGTATTGTTGAAAAGCATGCTGCGGCCGGCAAAGCGGTCGCGGCGGTAGCCGCGCAGGTTATCGGGGCCACCCAGGTAGTACGCCTGCGGAAACTCAAACTTACCATAGTTGCGGCCCCAGCCGAGGCGCGTGGCCACCACCAGCCGCGGCAGCCTGAAGATAGAGGCATAAATGCGCATGTCAAAATCGGCACGCAATAGCCGGTTGTGTTCGCCATTAAGGCCTATCAGCGGGCGCACATTGGCATCC
>CBDTUH010000226.1:0-5801 GCA_965363375.1 uncultured bacterium | reverse complement strand
TTCTTTTATTAGCATTATTACAGAAGTAAAATCAGGGAGCGCAGATATTTTGTATTATGATGGATCTGTTGATATATTGAATCAAGCAGATACAAGGCGATATTCTGATATTTTAGTCCTTCTTGCTTCAGAGAAGTTAATTCAAAAGTTAAAGGCGGATTATGGAGAACGCATGTCTGCCTTTAGTAAAAAAACGGAGGGAACCCCTTCTACGGTTTGGCAGATAAAGCAATAAATCAATCTTCCGATTTTGCCGGCTTGGAGAAAACAACGCCCTTGACCACCACCAACAATTTGGCTGACCACCTTGACATTGTTGAAAATCTATATTTTACACACTTAAAGAACAATTGGCAAAAAGTGTTCAAGGCTATTGGCATTCCCACTCTTGGTGTCTATTTTAATGCAAATCGGTTTCAATCACCTTTAAAAACCGCTAACAGCAGCTTTTTGCAATTGTGGCTTGCCTGCTATGGTTCATCAGAATATCTTTACTCGGCTTTTGTGCAGAATTAAAGCGACATAGCATGAAATGCCACAACTGCATAAAGCTGTGGAGCGTTGTGTGCAAGGCGAAGGCGACAGACTTCAATTTTTAAACATGACATTTAGAACAACCATTTCTATTTTGATACTATTTTCTGTGACCCATGTTGCAGGGCAGACACGTAATTTGACAGGCAAGATAATAGGCTACGACTTCCAACCTTTTATTCAAACAAAGATTTTTAATGTTGACACTGTAGAAATAGGTAGAAGCGACATGACTGGCAGTTTCAACATAACAGTTCCATCTGACACAAAAACAATAATAATAGCAGATGTAGGAATGGAATGGAAAAGACTTGATCTTACTGACACATGCAATAATCTTGAAGTATTTTTGCTTCCAAGATGGACATATGACTTCAAAACATTGAAAAGGGTAGACAAACTACGGAAAAAAGAATTTGACAAACTTTCAAGATTACACAAAACTGCATTTGAAAAAGAAGTATTTATAAGCGACAAACCCTGCTATGTAGATAATTTTATTCCGATTAATAGCAAGCGAAAGAAAATACACAAGAGTAAGACACAACAGCCCAGCACCTAACAGCAGCTTTATAAAAGCAGGGCGGAAGAATATAAATTGAACAAATTACCTTTATTAAAAAGCAACAATTAATGAAGCAGCAGAACATCAATTCCCTGCCTTCATAAAGCTGAAAAACGTTACCTTTCAGTACCATCCTGAACAAACCATACCTTTTCTTCCCTCCTGCCATCAACTTTATCTTTCTTTTCTAATTTCCTACACTTGCTGGCTTCAATATTGATGCTCAGTTAGTATGAAAAGCATGTTTTTATCCCTTTTTACCTTTTTGTTGTTTACCCTTGACGCGCAGGCGCAACTGTCAAAAGGAAAGCTGGAGATTCAACTGGACAAAACGGTCTATCAACCCGGCGATTCGGTAAGGGTAACCGTAAATTATACAGATAGCAATAAACAAAAAGAAAACCTATCCTTGGCTACGCTGGATCTGATAGTGGAGCACGAAAAAGGTCAGCGCATACGACTTCGCTGGCCGGTCATCAACGAGCAGGCATCTGGTGTGCTGTATTTACCCGACTCGCTGCCACGAGGCCAATACACGATTTTTGCAGGTCTGCAGCAGCGTTTTTTCGAGGTGGTAGGCACCATTCAGAATGCGCGGAATATAGGCAGCATTCAAGCCCTGCTCTTTACTAAAGAGGGCGACTGGGACGAGCAGCAAGTACCAGTAGCACCAGACGGCACCTTTGCCATTCGCAACTGGCTGTTTGAAGACAATGCACTGATCGCTTTTTCTACAACCAGCAACAATAAGGCGCCGCTAAATATTCGCATCAGCACGCAGTTGGATTCCTCTTTTACACCGCTGGCCGTAGCAGGCCGGGCTTTTTACCTGGGCAACCCACCGCCGGCAGTTCAATCAACACTCAACCAGCCTGTTGAAACATCAGAAGCGCTTTTTAGCGACAGGGGTAGCATATTGCCCGCAGTAGTGGTACGAACAACGGTAAAAAGCCCGGCGGAGCAGTTTGATGAACAATATGCCACTGGTTTGTTCCGGTCCGCGAACGAGCGATTGCTAAGCATTATGGATGATCCCAGTGCGCTTAGCTTTACCAATATTTTCTCTTACCTGCAGGGTCGCGTTGCTGGTTTGCAAATAACACAGGTCGGTCTCAGCGGGGGCGCGGCCAGGTGGCGGGGCAGGCCGGTAACTTTTTTTCTGGATGAAATTAGAACATCTGCCCAACAGGTTGCCACCATACCCATGTCGGACATTGCCATTGTAAAAGCTTATCCGCCGCCTTTTCTTGGTACTTATGGTGGTGGTGGCGCCATTGCCATTTATACCCGTCGGGGCGGCGAAGCGGCTTTTCTTCCTGCCGGGCGGCAAGTGTTCAGGGTACGTGGTTACACACCATCAGCTACGGTGCTGAACCTGGATAAGTTGAGCATGTAAGTGTTGTTTAATGTAAAAGGAAAATAAGACGTTTCAGATGTTTATCGCCGCATATAAAAGAGAAACAAAAATTATAAAGAATTTAAAAGGAAAATCGGACGTTTTTGATACCGTAAAAATTAAATCAACAGAAAAAACGTCTTAAAGTCCTTTTGGTTACAAAAAGATTTTAAGACGTTCTGGAAAGATTTTTCGTTATCGATTCAATTGGAATACAAGCGTGCTCGTTGCAGGTATTGTCCATTTACCGGAAAGGTTTTGGGTTTCTCCGGAAATGATATTGCGGGCTGTTGAATAGTTCACTGTTCGTTCTTCAAACCGGGCCAGGTCGATGGTTTTGCTTTCTTTGGCCGTGTTCATCACTACCATTACCGTTTCGTTGTTGTGATAGCGGAAGTAAGTGTACACGCCATCTTCAGGTACAAACTGCATCAGCTTTCCCTCTTTAATAGCTGATGATGTTTTCCTGAAATTGGCGAGGGTTTTTACATAATTGAAAATGCTGTCTTCAGCCGGTGTGCGGCCTGCAGCTGAAAACTTGTTCACCTTATCGCCCGGCCAGCCGCCGGGGAAATCCATACGGACCAGTCCATCGGGCGCTGCATGACCTGTCATTAAAATTTCAGCACCATAATACCATTGCGGCACGCCGCGTGTGGTCAGCAGCCAGGCAATGCTCATTTTGTATTTTTTGATGTCCTCACCTACGACCGAATAAAAACGGCTGATGTCGTGGTTGTCTAAAAACACCACATTCTGCATCGGGTCCTGGTACACAAAATCCTGCGCCAGCGTGGTGTATAATTTGCTCACACCTTCGTTCCAGCCAAAGTCTTTGGTAGCGGCATCGGTTATTCCCCACAGCGACTGAAAATCGGTAACGCCCGGCTGGTTGCTTTGGTAGGAAATGTTGTAGATATTTTTTGTAAAAAAACTTTGGTTGGGCACACCATGCACCCAGGTTTCGCCAAAGATGGTAAGCTTTGGATATTCCTTTAAAAGTGCGGCGTTGCAGCGGTTCATAAATTCAAGGTCGTTGTAGGCATAGGTGTCAATACGCCAGCCATCAATGCCAAATTCCTCTACCGTCCAAAGGGCATGCTGAATTAAAAAATTAGCCACAAAAGGATTGCGGTGATTGAGGTCGGGCATGCTGCGTACAAACCAGCCGTCCGACATTCTTTTCCGATCCGCATTACTGGCATGCGGGTCAAAAAGCACCTGGTCGCGGTAGCTGGTTTGAGTAAAAGTGGGCCATTGATTCAGCCAGTTTTTCATTGGCATGTCGGTTACCGTAAAGTGCTCGGTGCCCACATGATTATAAACTGCATCCTGCACCATCTTCATGCCTCTTTTGTGCATGGCATCAATCAAATTTTTGTAGGCCGCATCACCACCAAAGCGCTCATCTATTTTGTAATGATTGGTAAAGGCATAACCGTGGTAGGAAGTGCGCGGCATGTCATTTACAATAACTGGGTTTAGCCAGATGGCCGTCACGCCCAACTCCTGCAGGTAATCCAGACGTTCTTCAATTCCTTTCAGGTCGCCGCCATGGCGGTAGTACATTGAGTCGCGGCTAAAAGTCTGGTCTTTAAATCCCGGCAATTTATCATTGCTTACGTCGCCGTTGGCAAAGCGGTCGGGCATGATGAGGTACATAAAATCGGCTGATGTGACACCTTGTGCGTAAGCAGTTCCATTGCCCTGCCGGCGCTGCCTCAGCTCGTAAGTAATGGCTCCTTTTTTCCGTCCTTCAGTGGTTTCAATATTAAACTTGCCGGGCTTTGCAGTGGCGGAAATATGCAGGTCCAGAAAAACATAATTCTCATTTTCCACTATATGAGTTTGCAGCAGCGTTATGCCCGGATAGCGGATCGAAAATTCTTTTTTACCAATGCCATCGCCATGCACCATCAGTTGCAGCGTATCCTGCTTCATACCCGTCCACCAGTGCGTGGGGTAAACGCCTTTCAGGCTTTGGGCAAATGCGCCTCCGGAAGTTAAAACCACGAACAATAAAATCAATAATCGTCTCATATAAATTGATATTAAAAACAAAACGTCTCTTTTTGCTTTTGATTAATAGAATTGATAATGCATACAAAAACAGCAGCCATCATTAATTATTAAAACGTCTCCCTTTCTTTTTAAAAAAGCAAATAAAAAAGGCAAAAAGAAAAACGTCTGTTTTCCCTTTTGCCTTAAGCTATTCTAATATTAACGTAGATAACAAAACGTCTCTTTTTACTTTTAATTTTTATTTATTTCAGCAATTCTATTACAAAGCTTTCTTTCAGTTTAATGGTAAAATCCTGCAGCGGCACCACCTCGCCGGTTTGTACATTGCGCATGCGGCTATAGCCGGCAGTGCGTTCTGCAAAGCGGTTCATTTTTACCTGCATTTCCTGCGTGCCGGTATGGCTTATCACCATCACGGTTTGTGCGGGGCTGTAGCGGAAGTAGGTATACAGGCCATTCTCCGGCACATACTGCATTAGTTTTCCTTTTGTAATAGCACTGGATGTTTTTCGAAAATTGGCCAGCTGACGCACATGCATAAAAGCCTCTTGTTCTTTTTCATTGCGGCCTTCTTTTGTAAATTTATTCTGTACGTCATCGGACCACCCACCGGGAAAGCCGCGGCGTACTTCTGCATCACTCGGGTTCTTGAAATTCTTCATCAAAATTTCTGTACCATAATAAAGTTGCGGAATGCCACGCTGGGTCAGCAGCCAGTTCATGGCCATTTTGTATTTGTCAAAGTCTTCTCCAATTACTGAAAAAATGCGGTCGAGGTCGTGGTTGTCCAAAAAAATGGAGTTGCGGAATGGATCTTTATAAGCCACATCCTGCGCCAGTGTGTTGTACACTTTATTCACACCATCGGTCCAGCCAAACGGTTGGTTGAGGCCATCGAGCATGGCAAAATAAAGCGGGAAGTCGGTTACGCCCGGCGTGTTGTGCTTAAAGGGAACCGCCAGGTTGTTCTGGGCAAAATAGGCGCTGTTGATAACGGTATGCACCCAGGCTTCGCCAAAAATACCCAGCTTCGGAAATTCTGTAAGCAAGGCTTTGTTCACGCGGTTTAAAAATTCGGGATCGCTGTAAAAATAAGTATCCACGCGCCAGCCGTCCAGCTCAAACTCCTGCGTGGCCCAAATGGCATATTGCACCAGGAAATTTGATACATAAGGGTTGCGTTGGTTCAGGTCCACCAAAAATGGCGTGAACCATCCACTTACGGCAGTTTTACGGTCGATCTGCGAAGCATAGGGGTCTACCAGCGGCTGGTCTTTGTAAGAG
>CBDTUH010000225.1:0-5821 GCA_965363375.1 uncultured bacterium | reverse complement strand
ATATCCCAACCGCCATCGCTGTCATCATCAAACCAGCCAAAGGTGCCGCTGTATCTAATTTTAGGCTCATCTACCCGCACAGTCATTTTGTTAGTAGCTGTTGTGGCTGTAGCTACAGGTTGCTGTACCGAGGTTTTGTAGCGCCAGTCTCTGCCCATCAAAGCAATAAAAAGAAAAAGCGAGATCCAGCCCAGGGTCCACAGGCCACTGAAGGTCCAGCCCAGGTAGCGGTTCTGCGATTTTACGCGCATGGCGCGGCGCACCGTCCAGGTAATAATGGCGACCAGCGGAACGGCTAAAAAGAAGATCATAATACCCCATAAAGATGCGTGCTGCCAAAAGCCATTGAGGATAAAATCGTTAAACGGGCGGGCCACACCGCCTAAGGTAAAGGCCAGCAACGCGACAAACAAGCCAAAAGCAATAGAGCCGGCAATGAAAAGGAAAAAGGCTTTAAACAGTACACCAATGGCATGGCCTAAACCGCTGGCCACCGGGCGTGCGCTGCGGCCTACTTCTTCCGCAAAGGTTTTACCACGGGTGCTGGCAAAGGCAGAAGCGCGTTCGCCAAACTGCTGGGCACTGGTTTTTACTTCTTCGCCCCAGGCTTGCGCGCGGGCCGAAAAATTGCCCATGCTGTCCTGCACGTTTTGCTTAATGCTGTTCACATCTACCTTTTCGCCGCGCATTTCCATTTTTTCAAAAGGGCTGCGCGCCTCGGGCAGTACAATCCACAATACAATGTAAGCCAGTATAAATGTGCCGCTCAGCGAGCCAAAGAAAACATCCGGAAAGCCCCAGCCCCAGAAATGGCCATTATCGAAAATGCCGCCAATAATGCCGAAAATAATATTCAGCAGGATAGGTGCTAAAAAGATGAAACGAATGGTCCAGGCATCTTTTCTGAAATAAGCGGCCAGGCCACCGGCTACACCACCAATGACGCGATCCTCGGGGTTGCGAAAAAGACGCTTACCCACAAAAGCGTTTAAGTCTTTTGCGGGTAAGATGATCCAGGCCAGTATGTAAAGGAAGATACCGAAGCCCCAGCCACCAAAGGTAATGATGGCGAAAAGCAGCCTTACAATGGCAGGGTCTACATTAATATAGTTAGCTATACCGGCACACACACCACCCAGCATTTTATCGGAGCTATCGCGGTACAGGCGGCCTTTAAAACGTGTGCTTTTGCTTTCGGTATAGGTATAGCTTTGGTCGCCGGTGGCGCCGGCAGTGGTTGCATCTGCAGCATCGGCTTCTACAAAGTCTTCCACACGGCCCATAGAAGCAATAATTTCGTCCATATCGGCCTCGGTAACGGCAGCCGCGCCTTTGCGTACCTTATCGTTCATCAGCTCGGCTATGCGGCTTTCTATGTCGTTAATAATTTCGTCGCGCCCTTCTTCGGCGGCAAAGTAGCGGCGCAGGCTTTCGATATAGCGCTGCAGCGTTTCGTAGGCTGCGTCTTCTATCGGTATTACCCTGCCCGAAAGATTGATGTTGATAATTTTTTTCATTGTATGCTCAGTTTGGTTGAAGTTTTACAGTTTGGTTTGTTCTTTAGTAGTGAGGGCGTTTACCCCGTTTGACAGTTCGTACCAGGTGCTTTCCAGTTCTTTATAAAACGCCTCGCCTTTTTCGGTTAGTGAAAAATATTTGCGGGGCGGGCCGGAGGAGCTTTCTACCCAGCGGTAGGTGAGCATTTCGGCGTTTTTGAGTCGGGTAAGCAGCGGGTACAGGGTACCTTCCAGAATTTGCAGGTTGGCAGCTTTCATTTCTTCCACAATATCACTGGGGTAGGCCTCACCCCGACGAATGATGGAGAGAATGCAAAACTCCAAAATCCCTTTCCGCATCTGGCTTTGTGTATTTTCAATATTCATGTTTCACCTCCGGAATTCTGTTTTAGTTGTTTTGATAGGTCAAAGATAATAACATTTTAGTACTATGCAACACAAAGTACCATAGTTTTTATGGTAATTTCTAAAGCCGTGTAGTGTATAAATTGCAAGTATTTGTATTTCAATGCTTTAAATCAAAAAGAAAAATAGACGTTTTAGCCAAATGGAAAAAATAATTGATGAGCGGTAATAAAAAAGCACCCGAATCGGGCGCTTCTGTTACATATTAAAACAGTTTTGGGTTATTGTGGCGCTACAGAACGCATCTTTTTGCCTTCACTTAAAAAGTAGATAGGATGAAATAAAACCGTTGGCTGCGCTTTTAGATATTTAGGATGATCTTTCCTCCACTCGTTTACCGTAAATGGCGCTTCGCTGTTTCTCTTAATAAAGAAAAACGGAATTAAAATAACCAAACGTCTCTTTTTCCTTTTCCAGTTGCCGGCTGTAGCAGCAATAGCATTGCGAATGATTTGGAAATTTGCTGTTGTGTCGCTGTTTAAAGATTCAATGGAAATAAACTTGCCACCCTTTACTTCTACCGCCACTAACTTAAAGGCATTTTCTTTAATATTCAGTTCTGCATCTATCAGTGCTTTTTATATGTTGCGGCTTAGCGCATTATCTCCACCTTTATAATAGGCTTGGCTTGCGGCTGGAAATGATGTTATGCAAAGCAATAAAAAAACAAAAGCGCTTTTTAATATTCTGTTAGTTAATTGCATTGGATAATATACGAATTTGAAAACTTTATGTTTACTGACTTAAAAAAGCGCCTAAAGGGCGCTCTATATCAAAACGTTTGTTTTTCCTTTTAATTAGAATAATTAATGTATCTAATCACATTCTTCGCTTTTGGTATTCTACTAACAAGTTTTTTCGGATGGTTTCCGGCTCACCAAAATGCTCCCTGAAAAGTTTATCAATTTGAATAAATGACTGTATTTCTTTTTTATCCGGGCAGGCTTTTGCCGCTTCATATACTTCGTAAAAACGTATAGCGGAAAAGCTATCTTTTACAATTTTTGAAAGCTTTTAATACAAACCGTCATCTACATTATTAGCACAGAAATCATAGCCTGTATTTCGAAAACCAAAAACTGCCGCCTGTTGAATTTTTGAGATAATAGCTTTGCTGTTTACGGCTTTCATTTCTACCACCCGGAAAAGTTTATTGATAGAATCCTGCGGCATTAAACTTCTTGCAATCAAAAGATGATTTAAATATTCTGTACTTACATAATAGCCGCTCTTTACAGAAGCATTTTTAAAACATATAAAATAAGCAACACCATCTTCATCACTCAAACTTACTTCATATACATACATCGAATCAGGATGAGAAAGCGCGCGGTACAGGTTCTCATACTTTGCTGTATTGTTATTGAAAGTTTGCGCGTTGGCCACTGGCATAGCCAGCACCGCTCCGCAAAAAAACAGCAACCGTATAAATATCATTAGCTTATTCATATCCGCCTTTAAAGATGCTTATTGCTTTAGATTTCACAAATAAAAAAGCGCCCAATTAGGGCGCTCTATATAAAAAACGTCTGTTTTTCCTTTTACTTTTTCAAGCCAATCTCGCGCAAGCGCTCATCCAAATACTCACCGGCTGTAGCATCTTCATACGCTTTGGGGTTTTCATTGTTAATACAACCTTCCAGGCAAGCCAGGTTCATGCTGCCTTTGGGGTGCAAAAAGAAAGGAATGGAAAAGCGGGAAGTGCCCCACAACTCGCGCGGCGGGTTTACCACACGGTGCGTGGTAGAGCGCAGTTTATTATTAGTAAGGCGCTGCAGCATATCGCCAACATTTACTACAATCTGCTCGGGCAAAGATGTTACGCCTACCCATTCATTTTGCTTGGTTAAAATCTGCAATCCATCAGCCGAAGCACCAACCAGCAAAGTAATCAGGTTAATGTCTTCGTGCTGCTCGGCGCGAATAGCGCTTTTGGGTTCGTTTTGTATGGGCGGGTAATGAATGGCGCGCAAAATAGAATTGCCGTTGTGCACGTATTCCTCAAAATAAGCTTCATCAAGCCCCAAATACAACGCAATGGCGCGCAGCAGGGAACGGCCGCTTTTTTCGAAGTTTTTGTACGCGGCCAGCAGGGTAGGTGTAAACTGCGGCACTTCATCCACCGTTACGTTGTCAGGATATTCGCTTTTAATGGGGTCGTTGTCTTCCACGGTTTGGCCAAACTGGAAAAACTCTTTCAGGTCGGGCGCTTCGTAGCCTTTGGCATGCTCGCGGCCAAAGGAGGTGTAGCCGCGCTGCCCGGCCAGCTCTTTCTTTTCGTATTTCAGCTTGGTATCGGTAGGCAGTGCAAAAAACTGCTGCACGTATTTATACAGGTCTGCAATCAGGTCGTCGGGAATGCCATGGTTTTTTACGGCCACAAAACCCACTTCTTCATATGCTTTGCCCAGGGCACTTACAAAGGCCTGCTTCCGGCTTTCATCACCGCTCAAAAAGTCGGACAGGTCCACTACAGGAATGTTCATATTACAAGTTTAAATGATGCTGCGAAAATACAATACAGCGTGGTATTTGCCATCAGGGTTTTTTATTTGAAACAAAACGTCACCTTTTTCTTTTGTGAACGGTGCATGGTCAATTGTGAATAAAGCCGCCGAAAGGAAAACGTCTCTTTTTCCTTTTGGCCTGTTTCGCACAGAGAGGCGGAGTAAAAGAGTAGAAAGCAAAACGTCTGACCTTACTTTTACATTTTTAATTTCCATTTATAATAAAACTTCTCCATTTCCTTTTGCATTTTTCATTTTTCATTCTTTCAAACATCTCCACCGCACCTGACAAAACTCACCCAACATTGCACGCCATTTCCTAACTTCAAGTCAACAATTAATTTGGTTATGAAAACGATCATCATCCCCACCGACTTTTCTTCTGCCGCCGACAATGCCATGCACTACGGCGCCCAGCTGGCGCAGCACCTGCAAGCACAACTGCTGCTGCTGCACGTGTACATGGTGCCCATTACCATGAACGATATGCCTGTGCTGATGGTAACAGCCGAAGAACTGAAAGGTGGTGCCGAAGATGGATTGATGCGTTGTAAAAGTGAGCTGGAAACGGCTTACCCTGGCCTTACCATTAAAACTGAAAGCCGCCTGGGCGATGTGGTGGATGAACTGAAAGATATGTGCGAGCACCTGAACCCGCAACTGGTGGTGATGGGTACGCACGGCAGCAGCGGGCTGGAGCGCATTTTGTTTGGCTCCAACGCCGTATCGGCCATCAAAAACATCAAGCACCCGGTGATAGTGGTGCCTGCCCAATTCCCGTACAAAAAAATAGAAACCATAGTGCTGGCTGCCGACCTCAATGCCGCTAATGAAAGTACCAAGTTCCGGCTGCTGCAAACTTTGCAGCTTTTAAAAGCGCAATTGCACATCGTACATGTAACCACCGAAGACAAGCACGAAAACATTCAGCCCGCGTTAGTACAGCAGCTGGAACCCCTTTCACCCATTTACAACAATATCGAAAACAAGGATATTTCGCAGGGGCTTCAGCAGTATATTCAGCAGGTAGGTGCCCACATGCTGGTGGTACTGCCGCACCAGCACAGCATGCTGGAATCGTTCTTTTTAAAGCTGCACACCAAAGATATTGTGCGCCACGCAGAGGTGCCGGTACTTACGTTGCATTCTTAAAACTCGGCGCTCTTAGGCGTGCGCGGAAAAGCAATTACATCGCGGATGTTGGTCATGCCGGTTACAAACTGCACCATGCGCTCAAAGCCAAGGCCAAAGCCCGCATGCGGTACAGTACCAAAGCGGCGCGTATCTAAATACCACCACAGTTCATCAGCCGGTACGCCCATTTCTTTCATGCGCGCTTCCAACACATCCAGTCGTTCTTCGCGTTGCGAGCCGCCTACAATTTCGCCAATG
>CBDTUH010000224.1:0-5848 GCA_965363375.1 uncultured bacterium | reverse complement strand
TTTCAATGCCCACAATTACAATATGCGTTTTGGGCCAGGCACAGCTAAGCCGCCCATTGCCTTCGTTTTCGGTAACAGCAATGCCGCCCACATCGGCCACTATAAAGTTGGCGCCGGTAACGCCTACTTCGGCAGCCGTATATTTTTCACGAAGCTTTTCGCGGGCCACCAATGTAAGCTGGCTTGGATTGAGCAAAGGATCGGTGCCTAATTTATCGGCAAAAAGCCGGGCCACATCTTCCTTGCTTTTGTGCATGGCCGGCGTTACAATATGGTAAGGCGGTTCGCCATCGAGTTGTTGAATGTATTCGCCCAAATCGGTCTCCACACTTTCAATACCATGCTTTTCTAAAAAGGAATTTAGATGTATTTCTTCAGTCACCATGCTTTTGCTTTTCACCAAAGTGGTGCAGCTTTTGGCCTGGCAGATTTTTAGGATTTGCTCCAACGCTTCATCGCCGGTTTCGGCCCACAGCACTTTGGCGCCGCGCCGCGATATATTCGCCTCAAACATTTCGAGGTGCTTGTCCAGCGTTTCTATGGCGCGCCACTTAATGTTTTTGGCACGTTCGCGCGCGAGGTGAACATCGGTAAATTGTGTTTTACCCTGTGGTACTACCGCATTGTACCGCGCCATGTTGAAGTTGATTTTGCGGCGGTGCTCGCGGTCGGCGGCTTTTACCGTGCTTTTGGCATTGAACGTGGAGGCCTGGTTGTGCATGAAAATCCTATTTTTTCTTACTTGCTTTCCTGTCGAAATACTGAATGGCTACTTCGTGTAAGGTATCCCAAAATTCGGTGCCAAACTTGCGCGTAAGGGCTTCTTTTAAAAACTGGTACACGGGTAGTTTTGCTTTTTTGCCCAGTGCACAACCTGGCGCGCAGAGCACTTCGCGCGGCTCATAGTTGACCATGGTGTACTCGCGCGTTTGCGTAAGGCGAATGGGAAACAGGTGGCAGCTGATGGGTTTTTTCCAATCCAGTTTGCCATCGTAATAAGCCGCTTCTATACCGCACTTGATGATGCCCTGCTCGTCTCTGAAGCCGTAGGCGCAAATGGCGTTGTTGATGGTGGGCGTTACCCAGCCAAATTCTTCGTCGTGAATAAACTTTCCCTGCTTTTTTATTTCGGCTTTGCCCTCGGGTGTGAGGTAAGGTTCTATAGCGCTGTAGTTTTGCTCCAGAATCTGCATTTCGTCATCTTCCAGTGGCGCACCGGCATCGCCATCCTCGCAGCAGCCGCCTTTGCACTTCAGCAGGTCGCACACAAACTGCGCTTCCACCACATCATCGCTCACCAGTACTTTATCTATTGCAATCAATGAAAATGTATTTTACGCAAAGGTACGCGCGAATGCCGGAAACACGATTTTGGAAGATGTATGGATTTGTAAAATTGCAGGCCTCTTGCAAACGTCTCTTTTTCCTTTTAAAAAACTATTGTAAAAACAAAAAATTTGCACCTGTCATGCTTAACTTGATTCAGCATCTCCCTACATTTAAAACGTCTGTTTTTCCTTTTAATTTATTTTGAAGAATGCTTTCTAATTTATAAACGTCTGATTTTACTTTTGACCAAAAGAGATGCTGAAGCGCTCTTCAGCATGACAGCAAAGAGTTGGCATGTTTGCAGAGAACGAGTAAAAGCAGCATCGCTCGTTTTTCGCTTCACTTTTTATGTTTTTAAAACGTCTACTTTTCCTATTAACTTATTTTCTCCACTGCAATGTGTTAATGAGGTGCTCCATATCCTTACGTAGAAATTCGTTTACAGGCCGCAAGGAATCTTCATTAGGCGTAGCAGAAAAATAAAGCGCGCCGCGTACAAAATGCTTTACCGAATCGGTTACAAAAAACTGGTGCGCCGTAGCCGTGTTGCCGCGCAGCGAAAAATACACGCCGCTGACACCGTTGGGCGTAGTAAACGGAACCGGATCAATAGCAGAAGCTTTATAAGTATGCTGCTTGTAAGAAAGTGTAAACGCATCATTCACCAGCGAATCGAAATTGTTTTTACCAATGGTTTTATAGCTAAGGTGAATGCGGCCGCCAAACTGCGGAAAATCTACATTCAGCCAATACGGATTTTCGGCTTTCTGTTCAAAAAACAAACTATCCTGCACTACCTGCGCGTAAGCTGGATATTCAAACGTGTACGGAAAACCTTCTTTCTGAAACGTCTGATAACTCTTTTGTGGAAAATTGATCTTGAAAAAACCACGTGGCTTAATAGTGTAATCCGAATTGCAGGCGACCAATAAAACCAAAGCCAATATGCCAAAAGAAAAACTAAACTTTTTCATTCATGTTAATTGAAACTTGTACGGAGGTGATGCGGTTTTTGTGGGTGCCCAGCACGGTAAAATGAAAATCGCCAGCTTTCACCACTTCGTTCTCGGCCGGGAAAGCGCCGGCTATTTCCAGCACCAGCCCGCCCAGCGAATCGCTTTCGCCCCGCACTTCGTCAAACGTATCTACATTCAGGTTCATTGCGCGGCACAGGTCATGCAGCATAATTTTAGCATCTGCTATATAGGTATGGTCGTCTACCTTTTGCACAAAGGTTTCTTCTTCGTCAAATTCGTCTTTGATATCGCCAATCACTTCTTCCATAATGTCTTCCATGGTAACAATGCCGCTGGTGCCGCCCCACTCGTCTACTACCACGGCAAAATGTATGCGCTTGGCCTGAAACTCCTTCAGCAGGTCGCTAATAAGCTTAGACTCCGGTACAAAATAAGGAACACGTATGAGCGTACGCCAGTCAAAATGGTCTTCACCCAGATGCGGCAATAAATCTTTTGTATTTAAGATACCTACAATTTCATCGAGGTTGTGCTTAAACACCGGTAGGCGCGAGTAATGCAGTTCTTCCACACGCTTTACCACTTCAGCAAAAGGCGTGTTGTACTCCAGACCGTTTACATCCAGCCGAAAGCGCATGATCTGCTTTACCGTAATGTTGGTAAATTTTACAATGCCTTTTAAAATGTTTTTTTCTTCGGTGGTGGTGTTGGCGTTGTTTACATCAATGGCCTCATCCAATTCGCGCAGGCTGGCTGTTTGCATTTGGTTGGCCCCGCTGTTCTGGCCAATGCTCTCAGCTACAGCCACCATGTTGATGCTAATGCGGCGCAACAGCAGGTGCAGCCCTTCTACCACGGCCGATGTGGTGTAGGCAAAGCGTAGCAGGTTTTGGGTAGCCCACACTTTAGGCAGAATTTTTACCACTAGTACTATGATAAAGGCTATGGCCACCACTTTTACCAGAAAATCAACATCAATAGGAATAATAAAATGCACAATGCCGATGTTGAGCACCGCATCCAGCAAAAAATTGGCAAGAATGATAATGCCGATGTTGAAAAATGTGCCGGCAATTTGCAGCGATGTGTACACGGCCTTGCGCTCATCGAGCAGCGAGGTGATGCGGCGTGCGGCCGGGTGCTGCTTTGTTTTCAGTACGTTCACATCGCGGTTGGGGAGCGAAAAAAGCGCTACTTCGGCACCCGAGGTAATAAAGCTGAGAACAATTAATATTAATAACAGTACAACTAAAAAGATGGCGCTTTGCGGATTGGCGGCCAACAGTGTAAAAGGTGGTGTATAGATAAAGTGACCCGAATGATAGTCCAAGACAAAGGTTTTGGTGAAAGATAATAAACCTGCAGACCGTTACCCCATCTGCAGGTTTAATGTACAAATTTATTCTCTTTTTTAAATTTTAAAAAGATAAGTCTTCATCGTTGTGCTGCGGCGGCAGTTCGGTGTTGCTCAACCCCTCGGGGCTGCTGCTGTCACTTTCATTACCATGTGCCGGGTGATGCCCGCCGCCATCGGAGCGTTTGTCCAGCATAATCAGGTTATCGCCCACCACTTCGGTGGCAAACTTGCGGTTGGCCTCCTTATCTTCCCAGCTGCGGGTGCGCAGGCGCCCCTCTATGTATACCAGGCTGCCTTTGTGCAGGTATTTCTGCGCCAGTTCGGCCAGGCCCCGCCATAGCACCACCGTGTGCCATTCGGTTTGCGAAACCAGCTTGCCCGAGCGGTCTTTAAAAGTTTCTGTAGTTGCCAGCGGAAACTTGGCCACGGCTATGTTCCCGTCTAAAAACTGTATATCCGGATCTTTTCCCAGGTTGCCAATAAGCATCACTCTGTTTACGCCTCTCATACCGTTTCATTTTTTCAGTTATTATAAATCGAGCTGTTGAATCCTTAGGTTAAATTTACTTAAAACAATCAAATTTTCTGCCAGTAACCATCACAAGTTGGCTAAAAGAAACAAGTGCAGTGTTTTAGGAAACGGATATTGGGCCAATGCTTCTTTAGAAACCCATGTAAATCCTTTTAAATGGAGAGGCTGCAGCAGCTGCAGGTGTACAAAAGAAAAATGAATGGTTTGATGTGTTAATTTTTGGGGGCTGTTGGCAGCCGCACTTACCACCTCGTAGCCTTCTGGCAGAATATTATAGGATTTCTGGAGTTGCTGCAGCAGGTGGCTTTTGTCCCATTTTTTATCGCCTTCTATCAATAGCACTTCATATAGCTGTTGCCAGATGTCTTTCTCCGTACGCTGTCTTATGGCAATGTTATCGCCGTACTGGAGCAAAATATAATGAAACCAACGTTCCTTTTTCGCCAGCTTTTTTTCTTTTACCGGCAAAGCTGCCTGTTTGTTTAGCTTAAATGCAGCACACCTGTTATTAAAGAAACATTGTGCACACAAGGGTTGCGGCTTGCAAATGGTAGCACCAAAGTCCATCAGCGCTTGGTTGTAAACGTCTGCTTTTCCTTTTGGCAGCAGCTCCTGCGCCAGTTGGGCAAAATATTTTTTGCCTTTGGTACTGTCGATGGGAATTTCTACATCAAACAGGCGCGAAAGTACGCGGAACACATTTCCATCCAGCACGGCATAGGGCTCGTTGTAAGCAAATGAAACGATGGCGGCTGCGGTGTAAGGGCCTACACCTTTCAGGGCCAAAACGTCGCTAAATCCTTTTGGGAACTGTCCGCTCAGCTCGTTGGCAATGTATTTTGCGGTGGCTATTAAGTTTTTGCAACGGGTGTAATAGCCCAGGCCTTCCCACAATTTAAACACCTGCTGCTCAGGCGCGGCGGCCAGGTGCTGCACGGTAGGGAAAGTTTCTACAAAGCGGTTGTAATAATCCAAGCCCTGTTCTACACGGGTTTGCTGCAATATAATTTCACTCAGCCAGATCTTGTAAGGATCTTTTTCCCCCTTCCAGGGCATCAGGCGGCCATTGCTGTTTTGGTTCCAGTACAGCAGGCCTTTTACAAACTCATCCTTATTTTTTTGGTCCCCGTTTTCCAATTTCATTTAGGTTTTTGTAATTTTCTTTAAAATTTTAACAATTGTACGCTTAATAAGGCTGTATAATGTTGAAAATCATACTTTTTTGTTTTATATTGCTGTTAAAAACACAACCTTGCTATGAGAAAAGCTGATTTGGTCAACCAGATTTCCGAAAAAACCGGAATCCCTAAAGTAGATGTTTTGGTAACCCTTGAGTCGATGTTCAAAGAAATCAAGGAGTCGCTTTCTAAAGGAGAAAACATTTACATCCGCGGTTTTGGTTCGTTTATCACCAAAAAAAGAGCCGCTAAAATTGGCCGTAACATTAAGAAAAATGTAGCGGTGCAAATTCCGGAGCATTACATTCCAGCGTTTAAGCCTGCTAAAGAATTTGTAGCTGAAGTAAAGAAAGTAAGTGTAGAGGACTAACTTTGCACAAATTTTTTTGAAGTGACTAGACCCCAGTGGATTATGGCAGGCATTGCCCTGCTATTGGTGGCGGGCCTTTATGCTGCTACCAGCAATTCTATTTTC
>CBDTUH010000223.1:0-5887 GCA_965363375.1 uncultured bacterium | reverse complement strand
AAGCCGCCTGTGCAAACAAGCATGGTTGTTTATACCGACAGGCCACAGCTTTTTGAAATCTTTCTTCCTTTTTTTCAGCAGTTTCATATACAGGAAATAACAGGTGAGCAGATAAAAGAGTGGCAGGGCAGCATCAACTATGTACACCGCGCCAAAACAGAAGTGATCAAAAATTTCTTTCAGCAGTTTGGCGGCAACCTTATTTTTTTTGATACTGATACCTACATTACACAACCTGTAGATGCACTGTGGAACGAAATAGAAATAGGCACCGTTTTTATGCAGCTATCAGAAGGCGTGATTGACAGCAGCAAAAATGGCGAGTTTAAAAAGTGGGACGCTTTTTTAAAGAACAATACGATTCAATTTAACAACCAGACGTTTCAATACAGCCCTGACTTTGAAGTGTGGAACTCTGGCCTGATAGGCATCAACCAGCGCCTGGCACCTGTGTTTGACGATGTGCTTCACCTGACGGATGCCATTCATGCCCGGTTTCCCAAGCACATTACCGAGCAGGTTTCATGCAGCTATATTTTGCAGCAGCATGCAACGCTAAAGCCCGCTTCAGATTACATGGTACACTACTGGAACCTGAAAGAGTTCCGCAAATATTTGAACACCTTTTTTAAAAAGAATGAAGAAGAAAGCACGCCCAACCTGGTGAAGCTGGCACATGGCATTGATGCCGCAGCCATACAAAAGGAAAAAGAGAGGTTTGAAGACCTGCCCCTGCACAAAAAATGGCTGGCGAAAATAACCGGAAAAAGCTGGAACATCGATAACTACATTAAAAAAATATAGCGCACAGCTACACACAACATGAAGATCTTATTGCAATACCTGAAGCCGTATAAATGGATGGTGATACTAGTGCTGATACTGGCGGCCATCAACATTGGTTTTTCACTGATAGACCCCATCATCTTTGGCCGGCTGGTAAACCTGGCCAATGAAATGATACAATCAACCAGCGATGGCGCCAAGTTCAGTTCAGAACGTTTCTACTGGTCTTTTTCGTGGGAAGCGCCAGGCGTGGTTTACCTGCTGCTCCTATCCATAGGCGTAGCCATGGTGAGCCGGCTGGCTAAAAACTTCCAGGATTATTTTTTGAATGTGATTGTGCAGAAGTTTGGCGCCCGCGTTTTTACCGATGGCCTGCAGCATGCCATGAAGCTCCCTTATTACGAGTTCGAAGACCAGCGCAGCGGCGAAACACTTAGCATATTGCAAAAGGTGCGCACCGATACCGAAAAGTTCATGAGCAATTTTGTGAACATTCTTTTTACGGTATTAATAGGCATTGTGATTGTGGCCACGTTTGCGTTTCGCATTCATCCCATGTTACCGGTGATTTATTTTGGCGGCGTAGGCATATTGATGCTGATATCGAACTTGCTGAGCAAAAAAGTAAAAACAATACAGAAAGCCATTGTATCGCAAACCACCTCGCTGGCAGGCTCCACCACCGAATCGTTGAGAAACATTGAACTGGTAAAAAGCCTGGGCCTGACGCAGCAGGAAGTGGCGCGCCTGAACAAAAACACGTATAAAATATTAGGTCTTGAACTCACCAAAGTAAAACGCATCCGCTCCATTGGTTTTGTGCAGGGCACCTTTGTAAACACACTACGGCAGGTGATTTTGTTTATGCTGATGTGGCTTATTTTCAAAGAAGAAATGAATGCCGGCGAGCTGGTGACCATGCAGATCTTTTCTTTCTTTGTGTTTGGCCCGCTGCAGGAAATTGGTAACATTATTTTAAGTTACCGCGAGGCAGAAGCATCGCTCAACAATTTTAAAAACCTGATGCAAAAAGCGCCGGAGCCGCACCCCGCCCGGCCCGTGCACATTGGCGACATTCAGCAGCTTTCTTTTGAGGATGTGGTATTCAAGCATCAAAGTGCTACGTATAATGCTATCGACAATATTTCATTTAATGCTAAAGTTGGTGAAACCATTGCTTTTGTAGGCCCTTCGGGCGCCGGCAAAAGCACGCTGATGAAACTGCTGGTAGGCCTGTACCGCCCGGTGGAAGGCAACATTTTGTACAATGGTGTAGATGAAGATAACATTGACTACAACGACCTGCGCAGCCAGATTGGTTTTGTAACACAAGATACGCAACTCTTTTCCGGCACTATTAAAGAAAACCTGATGTTTGTAGCACCTGGCGCTACCGAAGATGACCTGCAGGATGCGCTGCAAAAAGCATCATGTCAAAACTTGTTGTCGCGCGCCGAAAAAGGATTGGATACCATGATTGGTGAAGGCGGCCTTAAGCTTTCGGGTGGCGAAAAACAGCGCCTGAGCATTGCCCGCGCGCTGCTGCGCAAACCAAGACTGTTGATATTTGATGAAGCCACTTCCGCGCTTGATTCTTTAACTGAAGAAGAGATCAACAAAACCATCCGCAAGGTATCGAGCTACAACGACCAGATCACGATTCTGATAGCACACCGCCTGAGCACCATTATGCATGCTGACAGGATATATGTGCTGGAGCGCGGCGAGGTGATTGAAACTGGTACACACCAAGTGCTGCTGGAGCAGAAAGGATTGTACTATGCTATGTGGCGTCAGCAGATCGGTGAGCGAAAAGCAACAGCAGTGTAGCTTGTGAAACGTGAGACGTAAGACATTTTGCGAAAATGCTTTTAAAAGGAAAAAGAGACGTTTTATGCAACATGCGCCTTCGGCAGATTTCTCGCTACGCTCGAAATGACAAACAATATCGCATTAGTGCGAGTATATGTTCATTTTCAACAAATTGATAAACACAACTCTTTATTCAAAAGTAAAAAGAGACGTTTTACATCATCTTCCCAACAAGCCTTTGCAGATATTTTTCACAATAGAAGGCCCTTCGTAAATAAAGCCGGTCCACACTTCTACCAGGGTAGCGCCTGCGGCCAGTTTTTGCTGTGCATGTGCCGCCGTAAAAATGCCGCCGCTGCCAATGATGGAAATGCGGCCGCCACTTTTTTGGTGCATGTATTCAACAACTGTTGTGGATGCATTTAATAGAGGCAATCCACTTAAGCCGCCGGCACCAATGCGCTCCAGTTCTTCACCGCTTGTTTGCAGGCCCTCGCGGCTGATGGTGGTGTTGGTAGCTACCAGCCCATCAAGGTTTATTTCCACAGCCAGCTCCAGCACATCGTCTATCTGTGTGTGCGTAAGGTCGGGCGCCACCTTCAGCAGGATGGGCTTTTGCACCGCTTTTGTTTGATTCAGCGATTGCAGGTGTGTTAATATTTTTTTCAGCGCATCCTTTTCCTGCAGCTCGCGCAGGCCCGGCGTGTTGGGCGAGCTTACATTCACTACAAAAAAATCTACATAAGGGTGCAGGGCTTCAAAGCATATTTCGTAATCCTTCCAGGCTTCTTCGTTGGGCGTTACTTTGTTTTTGCCGATGTTGCCACCAATAAGGAGTTTGTGGTTTTTAGTTTTTAGTTTGTAGCTGTGTTGTTGCCAGGCCTTTAATCTTTCCACCACGGCCTCCACACCTTCGTTGTTAAAACCCATGCGGTTAATGAGGGCTTTGTCTTTCACCAATCTGAATAACCGCGGTTTGTCGTTGCCGGCCTGCGGCTTGGGCGTTACCGTTCCTATCTCCACAAAGCCAAAGCCCAAAACTTCCAGCTCGCGCAGGTATTTTGCATTCTTGTCAAAACCGGCGCCCAGCCCCACGCCGTTTTTAAAACGCAGGCCGAAAACTTCTTTTTGCAGCCGTGCATCTGCTACTTCAAAAACGTCTTGAATCCCTTTTCGTACCAGGGGAACCGAACACAAAAAACGCAGCATACCCATGGCTATGCTATGAGCGGTTTCTGCATCGAAAAGAAAAAACAAACGTCGGATAAGTGAATACATAACGGGCAGCGAAGATAAGATGAAGGAGGCAAAACCACTTGTTGCACTTTTGTGTTTTATGCCGTAACCTTACCAAAATTTTTGTATGAAAAAACTGCTCCTTTTCCTTTTACTTATTACTGTTGCTTTTGATGCCGGGGCACAAACCACAGACGCCAGGCTGAACCAGCGCCTGAACGAATACATTCAACTCAACAAAGACCTGAGTTTTGAAAAGATCATGGATTACATGCACCCCAATCTTTTTAAAATAGCACCAAGAGAAGCATTGATACAATCGTTTGAGCAAGCTTTTAACAGCGAAGAATTATCCATGCGTATAGATACCATCCGTATACTCACTGCAAGCGCCGATTTTACAGATAGTGAAGCCCGCTATAAAAAACTAGATTACTACATGAGCATGAGCATGCACTTTAAAGATGATTTGCTGGAAGACCCCGAATTTCGCGCATCGATGGAAGAAGGCCTGAAAGCCACTTATACCAAAAAGAAAATAAGCTACGACGAAAAAAAGAAAGCTATGGTAATTACAGGCGATGAGGTGATGTTTGCCATTAAAGACAATGCCGCTGCCGAATGGCTGTTTTTAGGTTATGAAAATAATCCGCAGTTGATAAAAGCTGTTTTTCCAAAAGCAGTGATCGCGCATTACAAACTTTTGTAAATTAGTTGTTGTGCTAACTAATTTGGTCAGAATCCTTAACTTTAAAGACTAAAAGAACGTATATGCAGGAAGCTTACATTGTAGCCGGGTACCGTACAGCCGTTGGTAAAGCCAAGCGTGGCGGGTTTCGCTTTTTTCGTCCCGATGACCTGGCCATAGAAGTAATCAAAGGTTTGCTGGCTTCTGTGCCGCAGCTGGATAAGTCGCGTGTGGATGATGTGATAGTAGGCAATGCCGTGCCTGAGGCCGAGCAGGGCCTGCAGGTAGGCCGAATTATTGCCGCGCGCGCCATTGGCTACGATGTACCGGGCATGACGGTGAACCGCTACTGCGCCTCGGGGCTGGAAACCATTGCCATTGCCACTGCCAAAATACGTATGGGCATGGCCGACTGCATTATTGCCGGCGGCACCGAAAGTATGAGCCTGGTGCCCACCACTGGCTGGAAGACCGTGCCCGCCTACTCCATTGCCAAAGAAGAACCGGATTATTACCTGAGCATGGGCCTTACGGCAGAAGCCGTGGCAAAGGAATACAATGTAAGCCGGCAGGATCAAGATGAATTCTCGTATAACTCGCACCAAAAAGCACTAAACGCCATAGAAAAAGGTTTTTTTAAAGAAGGTATTTTACCCATCAATGTAGAGCAGGTGTATTTAGATGAGCGGGGCAAAAAAGCAACACGCTCTTACGTGGTAGATACCGACGAAGGGCCGCGCGCCGATACATCGGTAGAAGCCCTGGCAAAGCTGAAACCCGCCTTTGCCGCCGGCGGCGTGGTTACAGCCGGCAACTCTTCGCAAACATCCGATGGCGCTGCTTTTGTGCTGGTGATGAGCGAGCGTATGGTAAAAGAATTAGGCATTAAACCTATTGGCCGCTTGGTAAGTTGCGTATCGGCCGGTGTGCACCCGCGCATTATGGGCATTGGTCCTGTAGCTGCCATACCAAAGGCTTTGCAGCAGGCAGGCATAAGCCTGGCCGACATTGACCTGGTAGAGCTGAACGAGGCATTTGCCTCGCAGGCTATTGCTGTAATTCGCGAAGCAGGCCTTGATCCGCAAAAAGTAAACACCAACGGCGGCGCCATTGCCCTGGGCCATCCATTGGGCTGCACCGGCGCCAAATTAACCATTCAGTTGCTGAACGATCTGAAGCGTAATGACCTTAAATATGGAATGGTAACCGCTTGTGTGGGTGGCGGGCAGGGCATTGCCGGCATTATAGAAAGTCTGGACTAACCATTCATAACTTTTTTTTACTATAAGCCAGTAAAATCAGTAGTTGCAGGCTGCTAGTTTTGTATATTTGTGGTGACCACCACCACCATCACTACCAAACTGT
>CBDTUH010000222.1:0-5903 GCA_965363375.1 uncultured bacterium | reverse complement strand
GAATGCATGGGCATGGTTGCGCCGGCTTTTACCGTCCAGTACACAAAGGTCATGGTGCCGGTATGCACCGTGCGCGCGTTGTAGCCTTCAATTACTTCGGTAGGTTTTAACTGTTCTGTATCTACAAATGGCATATTGTTTTTTTTCAGAAACTAAATGTAAGAAGGAAATGCTGGTGGTGAATGGTCAAGAGGAAAAAGAGACGTTTTGATTATCAACAATTCCATTCACCATCTCCTCACATTCGGCACAAAATTTTATATACCTATTGTATTAAAATGAAATTTATGCAGGAAAGAAATAAAGACACGCAGCGCGAAGGGCGGCACAAGAACCCGCTGCCACAGGAAATTAGCCGTCAGGAAAAAGAAACTGCAGAAGCTGCGCATAAAGAAGCCATAGAAGACATAGAGGCCGACCCCGAACTGAGTGCCCACAGCCCCAACGACGACCTGGACGAAGGCGAAACCGCACGCCTCGGCGAAGGCAAAAACCCTTTGATTTAAAAGGAAAAAGAGACGTTTTTTATAACCGATTCAATATTATACAATGGACAAAAAACACGATATAGAGCGTAATGAGCCTACCGAGGAAGGCCGCCGCAACGACCCCGAAAAACGTGACGATTCCGCCATACAGCCCGGTGTGCAAACCGTTAGCGACAGCAGCTACGACAACGACAACCAGCAGGTAACTTCCAGCTCCAGGTCAGATAGTACCATCAGCGAGTTTGATACAGATACCAATGCTGATCCCGCATTTGATGATATCAATGAAATGGATGAAAAATAAAAGGGAAAAGAGACGTTTTGCTGCTTTACATTTTGTTTACGTTAGCTTAACGCTCGCTTTACATTAATGATTTTTCTTTACATCAAGAGTTAAGATACCAACCCTGTAAGCAGTGGGTGGGCCGCCTGTTCACGGGTGGCTTTTTTTATGCCGCTTCGGTTTGTGGCTTTTTGTGCAGGCTGTAATAGGCCAGCACAGAACTGGCCACCATCAGCACGGCGCCCAGCAAAAACGGTGCGCCCGCAAAGTAAAATGGTGCCGACTGTCCGGTAAAATAGGCAAACAGGTTGGTCATCATGGGCGGGCCTACAATAGAAGTAGCGCTGATGAGCGAGGTAAGCGCCCCCTGCAGCTCGCCCTGTTCGTTGGTGGGCACCTGTCCGGATATAATGGACTGTAGCGCAGGGCCGGCAATGCCGCCCATGCAGTAAGGCACCAAAAAGGCAAACATCATCCAGCTTTGAGTGGCAAAGGCAAAAAGTATCAATCCCAATCCATATAACATCAGGCCGGTGTACACGCTTTTTTCGCTGCCCAGCCTCGGGTTTACATAGCGTATCAATCCACCCTGCACAATAGCGGTAAGCAGGCCTACCAGCCCCAGCGAGTAGCCGATTATTTTTTCGGTCCAGCCAAATTTTTCAATAGTGAAAAAGGTCCAGTTGCTGTGCACGGCATGGCCGCCAATGTACACCAGCACCAGCGAAAACACCAGCCCACTGATGGCAGGGTATTTCTTTAGGTGCAGCAGCGAACCCACGGGGTTGGCACGTTTCCATTGAAAAGAGCGTCGCGATTCTTTGGGTAACGATTCGGGCAGCACAAAAAAACCATAAGCGGCATTTAGCAAACTGAGGCCGGCGGCAAAAAGGAAAGGCACGCGCGGGCCGTACTCGCCCAACAGGCCACCCACCACCGGGCCAATAATAAAGCCCAGGCCAAAGGCCGCACCGATCATTCCAAAGTTTTGCGCGCGGTTTTGCGGCGTGCTGATGTCGGCAATGTAAGCAGCAGCAGCGGTAAAAGAAGCGCCGGTAATGCCGGCTATAATGCGGCCTACAAACAGCCAGCCGATGGTTGGTGCAAACGAAAGAAAAATATAATCGACCCCAAAACCCAGCAGGGAAAAAAGCAGCACCGGCCGGCGGCCAAAGCGGTCGCTGAGGTTGCCCAGCACGGGCGCAAACAAAAACTGCATGATGGCATAGGCAAAGGTGAGCCAGCCACCCCAGCGCGAAGCCTCGGAAACTGTTCCGCCCGTAAGGTTTTCAATCAGTTTGGGCATCACCGGTATGATAATACCCAGCCCGATAACATCTATTAAAAGTGTAATGAAAATAAAGCTGATTGCAGCTTTGCGTGATGGCGCCATAATAAAGCGGCAAAGTTGAAGTTTTTTCTTTAATTCATCCTCAAACAAAAAAGATGAGTTTTTTAGAAACTACGTAGCAACAAAGGGGTTTCATTTTTTTTTAAAAATTGTGTAGGCAATCAATTCCCAAAAAACAAAAGGAAAAACAGACGTTTTTGAACAAAGCCAATCGTATAAAAAGTGAGCTTGTTAATTCTTTTAACAAATTAGTTGGCCATTTCCCCAATTTGGGGTATATTTAAAAAGATACGATTGTTAATAAGAATCCTCTTCCTGTTGAAAATCAGGCGCAGCCGGTTTAGCCATTTGATGGCATCTGTTTTGCCCCATTATTAATCTCAAAAAGTCACTTTATGATGATTCAACAGTTTGATACCCTGAGCAAAGAAGATCAGCAAAATGAGCTTTTAAAAAACGGCATTTTCCTGGCCGAGCGGCAAGACGGCCCTTTTCGCATTATGTTGTATCAGCTCAACGGGTTTTATGTAGAAGTGTACTTTTTTAACCTGTATAACAAGGTGGCTTTTTTCCAGACGTTTGAAGATACGGAAGCCCTGCAGCCTTACCTGGAGCAGATAAATGTGAAAACCCTGCTGCAGGAAGTATTTTCTTAACAGCCTAACCCCATTTTTTATGCAGGAAAATAAAGAAAAAGCCGACCATACCGCCGGCAACGATAAGCAAACAGAAATGGCGCAAAACCCCAACCCGCGCGCCAACGAAAACATCAAAAACACGTCGTTTGAAAAAAGCGATACAGCCGATAGCACCCGCGATGTGGGCAGCGAAATTACCGATGGCGAAGGTGGTTGAAGTTAAAAGGAAAAACAGACGTTTTATAAGCACTACGGACGCACCACTACAGCAACCTTCTTTTTCTTCAACAGAAAGTAGGATAAATTATCATCACTACTTCTGTAGTGCTCCGCCACTTCCCAACCATTAAAATATATTAAGTTGAGCGCCGCCGCCAGGCTGCCGCTTCTAATCAGGATTTTCTTGCCTTCTTTGTTTGTCAGCACTCGATCTAAATATTTATCGGGATGTAGCCCATCATCAAAATACAATATCTTATTTTGAAAGTACAATGTAGCATAAGGAACATCAACCGAATCCAGCCTTGTTCCATTTAAGTATGCGCTTGTTTTAATATTTTCAATTATCACGTCATTATCGGCCAGCACTTTTTGCAGGCCATCGGGGTCGTTGGGGTTTTGTGCCGAAACATGTAAAGTAAAAAAGAATAAGCAGGCCAGAAACGCGGGTTTCATACAGTTTGGTTTTGAAAAAGAAAATTAAGGTACCCACAGCATTTCTTTAGGCAACAGCTTGTTAATGTTGGTTTCAAAACTTTTTTTTAGCGGCTAAAATCAAAAGGAAAAAGAGACGTTTTCAGCCCCGGATTACCTCAAAACCCGAAAGGCCTGAGTCGGGCTTGGGCGTTACTTGCACATTAGTTACCTGCGCACGCGGCGGCCCCTGCCAGCACCAGGCAATAAAAGCATCCACTGCTTCGTGCGTTCCGCTAATGGTAGCTTCCACACTTTCGCCGGCCGTATTTTTTATCCAACCACTCAGGCTCAGTTCCTCTGCTTTTTGCTTTGCCGTGGCGCGGTAAAAAACACCCTGCACCTTTCCGCTGATCATTAAATGAACGGTTGCCATATCTACGCTTTTGTTTCAGCCCCAAAGTTGCCACAAATAAAATAACGAATGGGCTTACTGCTCTAAAACAAGCCTTAAAAACGCTATTTCTTTTGCTCAACAAACACAACGGAACGATTTTTTTACTTCTACAAAAACATCAATTCTTTTTCATGCTTATTGCATTAACCATAATCTCTATTTTTCTGATCGCTGCTGTTTTTATAACACTGGTGCATAACGATTATTGGGTATTTAAAGTGATGGAGTACCCGCGGCTGCAAAAGCTTTTCCTGGTAGTGGCAACCATTACCGCCTGGCTTTATTTCTGGCCTCTACTTGCCACATTTCAGCTGGTGCTGTTTTATAGCCTGTGCGCCGCTGCCGCTTACCTGGTGTATAAAATATGGCCCTACACCGCCGCCGCGCCCAAAGACATGAAAACGGTGGCTGCCGGCGACGATGCCCATTCCTTAAAAATATTTTCGGCCAATGTGTACCAGTACAACCGCGAATACAACCGCATGTTGCAGCAGATAAAAAGCACCAACCCAGATGTGGTTTTTTTGCTGGAAACCGATGATGGCTGGGCCCGCGGTGTAAAAGAATTGGAAGCTGATTATCCCCACTCATTGCTGTGCCCGCTCGAAAATACGTATGGACTTCTTTTTTACAGTCGGCTGCCTATTGTAAAAGGCAAGGTCAATTTTCTGGTGAAAGAAGAAATACCTTCTATAGAAGCAACGCTGACATTAAAAGGCGGACAGCCCATAAAAGTTTGGGGCCTGCACCCCGAGCCGCCCGTACCCGGCGAAAACCTGTATGCTACGGCAAAAGATAAAGAGTTGATGAAGGTAGCGCTGAAGGTGGCAGACTGCGATTTGCCAGTGATTGTGTTTGGCGATCTTAACGATGTAGCCTGGAGCCACACTACTGAACTTTTCCGCAAGACCAGCCGCCTGCTCGACCCGCGGCGGGGCCGGGGTTTTTACAGCACTTTTTCGGCGCACCATTGGTTTGTACGTTTTCCGCTCGATTATATTTTTTGTTCCAAGGAGTTTGGATTGGTTAAGATGAAACGGATGCCCAAAAACGGCTCCGACCATTTTGCCACCTTTACACATATCATGTACAATGCCAGCCTGAAGCGGGAGCAGGAAGCGCCCCGCGCCGATAGTGAAGAACTGCAGGAAGCTAAAGAAACCGCCCATCAGCCGCTGAAGGAAGGCTCGTGAAAATGAAAAATGTAAAAGGAAAAAGAGACGTTTTGAATATTGAACAAGAAACCGATGAATGATGAAGTGAATAGTCAATAAGGAATAAGAGAATGTTCAACACTCAACTTTAAAAGAAAAAAGAGACGTTTTGTTTTGAGAATCATTCACTATACACTTTTCACCATTCACAAAAGAAAAAAGAGACATTTCAACGTATCAACTTAGCAACCAATCACCACCGCATTCGTGGCATAACATTGGCAGAACAATTAGAGAATCAAAAAAAGGAATGTTATGAAAGAGCAGAAAAGAAATGATAACGAAGCTACGCCGCTGCACCTCACCGACGAAAGCACGCTGCAAACACCTGCCGAGCACCGGCACGATAAAAGCATAGATCCCCGTGAGGACACTAGCCGCGAGCCCTCGAAAGATGACCTGCACGTTACCGATGACGACCGCATGGCGGGCAGCGACCGCGCCGGCACTTTTGAGCGCAAGGACAATAGCATAAACCCAGGCAAATAATAACTAACCTTAAAAAACGATTGTATGCAAGAGCAAAACAATAACAGGCAACAGCCCAACGAAAATGCACAACAACCTGCAGCAGGCCAGCAGCCTGGCCAGGCCGACAAGCGCGATGAAATGATAAAGAACGAGCCCGACACAGCGCGCATCCGCAGCGAGCGCCAAAGCGTAATAGAAGGTGGCAAAAAAGAAAACAAAGAAGAATAAAAGAGAAAACAGCGGTTTTTTTCAACAACATAAAAACGTATAAAACATGCAACAGAAAGATAACCAGCACCGCGCACAAAGCGATGAACTGGCCGGCAAAGGCCACGGTGCACAAGGCATAGACAAAGCACCTGGAGAAG
>CBDTUH010000221.1:0-5907 GCA_965363375.1 uncultured bacterium | reverse complement strand
TAGCGGTGCGATGTAATCAGCCTGCCATTTTTTATTACCCATTAACGATGGGTTTTTTTATGCCCTTTACTGCCGCTTCTATTTCCTTTATATTTGCTTTCCATTAATTAACCACTGCAAAAGCAGCAATCTTTCTTTTATGAAATTTTTTATCGATACGGCCAACCTCGCTCAAATTAAAGAAGCACACGAACTGGGAATTTTAGACGGTGTTACAACCAATCCATCGCTGATGGCTAAAGAAGGCATCCGCGGCGAAGAGGCCATCAATAACCACTACAAAACCATTTGCGAAATGGTAGATGGCGATATTAGTGCCGAAGTGCTGTCAACCGATTTTGAAACCATTGTTGAAGAAGGAAAAAAGCTGGCTGCCATTCATCACAATATTGTGGTGAAAGTTCCAATGATAAAAGACGGTGTAAAAGCCATTAAATGGTTTACCGACAACGGCATTCGTACCAATTGCACACTTATATTTTCTGCCGGACAGGCCATACTGGCTGCCAAAGCTGGTGCTGCCTATGTATCGCCCTTTATTGGTCGTATTGACGATAGCGGCTGGGATGGAATGTTATTGATTCAGCAGATTGCACAAATTTTTGCCGTACAGGGTTATAAAACTGAAATATTGGCCGCCTCTATCCGCAATGCCAACCATATTGTACGTGCGGCCGAGCTGGGTGCTGATGTTTGTACCTGCCCGCTGGATTCTATTTTAGGATTGTTGAAACATCCGCTGACCGATATTGGGCTGGCCAAGTTTCTGGAAGATTCTAAAAAAATGAGTTAGAAGTTAGAAGAGTGCCGTTCGGGACTTTCCACGCCGTCTGTCTTTCTGCATATCGTTGAATATTTCTTCATCAGTTTTAAGGGGCTCATCAAAGCCCCTTTTTCTTATATAGATAGTTACCTGTTTCCAGACTGCAGGGTCTTTTTTCAGCACCGCTTTTACCACTACCGAATCGGCGGTATAACTGCTGTCTATAAACAAATCATTGCCCTTAAAATGCCCGGTATTGGCGCTGAATTGGATCTGTGTGGAGTCAAGCGGTTGCCAGCTGCCATCGGTGTATTTGCCATCTATATTAATATAATTATAAAAACCTTTCTTCAGGCTGTCGGTGTACAGGTGAAAATAGATGCCTTCCAGCTTTTGCGCCTTTATTTTTTGAAAGCAAACAGCCAGTAAAAGAAGAAAGAAAAGTTTCCTCATGCCTCAGAATTTTTGCAAAGTTCAGTAATGAGACGTTAAGGAAATGGAAAGGGTTGATACGTAAGATAATTTTATCATTTTTTTCCCTTTACCCATTTTAGGTGCTTTAGTAACATCAGCCAGGAACTGAGTATACAGGCCGCAATAAAAAATTTTTGTAACTTATAGATACATAGGCAACCCTGATTAACAACTGCCGTATATACAATATAAAAAACAATACCGCAGTACCAGTTTGAAAGATATTAATGCCATAATAAAAGGCTGCATGGTTAACGACCGCAAAAGCCAGAAATTGCTTTATGAGCATTACTATGGCTTTGCCTTCAAGGTGGTATACCGGTACATTTACAGGTATGAAAAAGTGGCCGATGTGGTAAATGATGGATATGTAAAGGTTTTTCGAAATTTTTCTTTATTTGTTTGTACACCGGGAAACGAACCGGAAAGAGGCCTGATGGCCTGGATCAAACGTATAATGGTAAATACGGCCATTGATGAATTAAGAAAAACCCATCTGGTGCCGGAGATCGGCAATTTGCCTGATATGAATGTAAATGCCGCAGACCAGCATTCTGGCGCCGATAATGGGCTGCTTTATAAAGAATTGGTTGACGAAATCAAAAAGTTGCCTCCGGTATACCGTGCTGTTTTTAATATGTATGTAATCGATGGATATACACATGCTGAAATAGCGGCACAACTAGGTGTATCCGTAGGCACCTCAAAATCAAACCTATTTAAGGCCAGGGCCTTCTTACAAAAAGTAATTAAACGAGACATGCAGCAAGCCGGAATATGCAGCCAATAAATAACGATATGGATGACCTGATGCGAAAAGCCGCTGAAGCTTTTGAAGTATCTCCGGTTGGTGCCGATTGGCAAAATCTGGAGGCGCGGCTGAATGCAGTTGATGTGCCTGTCAAAAATAATACAGCCAAGGCGCAAGGCATACGTTTTGGTTTTCTTTTGCTTTTCTTGTTTATCAGCCTTGTTTGTAATAAATACCTCTTTTTTCACACTGGTACCAGGGTAGCCAAAACAGTAGAATCTGCCAGCGAGTTTATACCTAAAGATGAAAAGGAATCCAAAATGGAAACCATTGATAAATCAGGGAATAAAAATTTGGAACCCGTAATGACCAATGGAAAAAAAGGTTCCGAAAACGTTTCTATTTCCTTTTACAAAATAGAAAACAATACAAAAACAGAAAAAGAGATTCAAAAGAATGCTTTTCGGAATGATGCGGTAATACAAATGGAAAGGAAAGCAATAGTGCACAACAGAACAATAAAACGGTTTCAAACACATCTGGAGCCAAAGCATGTGGATCTGGGTGAAATGAATAGTAAAACGTTTTCTATTCCTTTTGTAAACGCAGAACCCTATATTAAAGACCTAGAAAAAAATAGGCAACAAAAGTCAGTAGCCAAAAGGAAAAAAGGACGTTTTTACCTGGGTGTGATTGCCGGCCCCGACCTTAGTACAGTGAAAAATGAAAAAAGCGATGAATGGGGTTATACGATAGGCCTGGTAGGTGGCTACCAGCTTAATAAAAAATGGGCTGTTGAAACCGGGCTGCTTTGGGATCGCAAAAACTATTACGCAACCGGCAGGCATTTCAATACCAGCAAAATGAACCTGCCCAGCCATACAAACATTATTTATGCAGAAGGTTATTGCCACATGTGGGAAATTCCGTTAAATGTTAGATACAATATTGGCTATAACAAAAAGCATCAATGGTTTGCTGTGGCGGGTATTTCCTCTTACCTGATGCAAAAAGAAGCGTACCACTATTTGTATGAGCGGTATAACGTAGAGTACTATGGCAGTAAAAATTATAAAGCTGCCTCCCGAAACTGGCTTTCAGTAGCAAACATCGGTGCAGGCTATCAATATAGTACCAATAAAGGCATCAACATACGAGTAGAACCGTACCTGAAGTTACCCTTAACGGGCCTGGGAATCGGCAGCTTGCCCATCACCAGCACGGGCGTTCAGTTAGGTGTAACCTATCCAATTCAATAGTAAGAATTCGTAAATCAAAAGCATGCGAAAAAAGTGGATTTTTTTGGCAGGGATACTCTTGTGCCTGGCAGTAGCAGCCTGGGCTTATTTCAACTATCGCCAACCGCGCACAGGTGTAGCGTCTGCCAGCGCAGATTACACATTAGAGGCAGCTGAACTTTATAATGCTTTTGCAACGGATGAAAAGCGGGCTAATGAAACATACAATGGAAAAGTGGTGAAAGTACAAGGTGAAGTACTGGAGGTTCAAAAAGAAGTTGATCACGTATTAATTGTATTAAAAGCAGGTGAGAAGAGTGGCGGCATTAGTTGCAGTTTTTCGGATAAGGTGCATCAGCAGCTACCATCACCAGACGAAGTGGTAAATATTAAAGGAAGGTGTACCGGCTTTTTGATAGATGTAAATCTGGTTGATGCCATGCTGATTCAATAAACGTTTAAATAGTCTTTTATGAAAAAGTCGCTTTTTCTAATGTTGTTCATTTTTCTTTTCATTGCATTAATGGGTTGCTCTAAAAGCAACGAAGAGGATGTAAACAACAATAATGGTGGTGGTAATAACAATCCAGGCACCTGTGTACCCACTAATATGAAGTACAGTACAAACATTGCCCCCATCATACAGGCCAACTGCTTTGCCTGCCATAGCAATGCCAACGCTTCTATATCTGGCTTTAGCCTGGAGGGCCATAGCAACCTGAAAGCAAAAGTAGATGATGGTAGGCTGCTGGGCGCTATTACGCATGCTTCAGGCTTTTCGCCCATGCCGCAAGGCAGCGCCAAATTATCCGATTGCAACATTAACCGGATTAAAGCCTGGATTGATGCTGGCGCACCAAATAATTAAATCAATATACATGAAACTCTTTTTTTGTTTATTTATAAGCTGCTGCCTTTTGCAAAACCTGGATGCACAACCCCTGGTCACCCGTAGCGGTTATGCTGCCTTTTTTTCCGAAACCCCATTAGAAGACATTAAAGCGGAAAACAGGCAGGTGCAGGCAGTTATTGACCCCGGAAAGAAAACGTTAGCTTTTGCTATATTGCTCAAAGGGTTTTTATTTGATAAGGAACTGATGCAGCAACATTTTAATGAAAATTTTGTAGAGAGTGATAAATTTCCAAAATCCACTTTTACGGGATCTTACACCGGAAATGTTGATTTATCCCGGAATGGAACCTACAATGTACAAGTAAGTGGTGCTCTTACTTTACACGGTGTCACCAAAACCATTTCAGTACCAGCAACACTTGTTATTCAGGATAAAAAACTTTTTGGCAATGCTACCTTTCAATTAAAGCCCGCCGATTTTAATATTAAAATTCCGGCATTGGTGAGTGATAAAATAGCACATCAGGTTGAAGTAGTTGTAAAAACAGATTTTAATCTTTCAAACTAAAGTATGACCCGCCACATTGTTTTTATATGGTTGTTTTCTGTTGCAGGCGTTACTACGTACGCGCAGGATACCACATTGCTACAACTCTTGTCTGATGATGATTCTGCCAAACAAAAAATAACCGGCACTTTCAAAGCCACGCAGATCATTAACATACCAACAGTAGAAGCCCCCGCACCTAAAAGCCTGCAGTTTATGATAATGCACCGCTTTGGAAAGCTTAATGAAGGGGCTTATGCTTTATTCGGACTTGACAATGCCACCATACGTTTTGCGCTGGATTATGGATTGAATAAAAATATTGCGGTAGGTGTTGGGCGCAGTTCGCTGGATAAAGTGTTTGATGCTTCCGTAAAATGGCGAATGTTACATCAGAAAGAAAAAGGCTGGCCCTTTACCGCATCACTTTTTACAACTATTGTACACAATACACTCAGGTACACCGATAAGCCTTACCTGAATGCAAAGTACCGCAGTACTTATGCCACACAACTGTTATTGGCGAATAAAGTTTCTTCTTCTTTTTCATGGCAGCTTACCCCATCGTGGCTGCATTTCAATTTAGTGCCTACCGCAAAAGATAAAAATGATGTTTTTGCATTGGGGTTAGGTGGTCGTATGAAGCTTACAAAAAGAATGAGCTTGAATGTTGAATACAACTGGCTGCCCGGCGAACAAGTGGTTTCTCAAAACATCTATAATTCCTTTTCCGCGGGTGTAGACCTGGAGACGGGCGGTCATGTATTTCAATTGATATTTACAAATGCAGCCGGCATGACGGCCCCATATTACCTGGCAAAGAACTATGGTAGTTGGCGAAAGGGCGATATTTATTTTGGCTTTAACATAACCCGAATTTTTCATTTTAGCAAATAATGTGGTGCTGCTTAAAAAGAAAAAGACCGGGCCCAGTGCCGGTCTTTTTCGTATGGAGTAAAACGTCTGTTTTTCCTTTTAGTTTTTACATGCCCTTATCCACTATTGAATATTCACTTTTCACTTCATTCAAACGTCTCTTTTTCCTTTTAAAATGTAGTGGTGGTAGTGGCGGCTTTTTTACCTCCGCCATTCTTTACATATTTCTCGAGCCACTGATTTTGTTCCCACAGCAGGTGCATAATATTTTCCTTAGCGGCATAGCCATGGCTTTCGTAAGGCAACACTACATAACGCACCGTTCCGCCATGACCTTTTATAGCATTGTACAAACGCTCGCTTTGAATAGGGAAGGTGCCGGAGTTGTTATCCATTTCGCCATGT
>CBDTUH010000220.1:0-5927 GCA_965363375.1 uncultured bacterium | reverse complement strand
GATGCGCAACACAATTTCTTCCATCTGCCGGCGGCGTTCTTCTGAAGGCGTAAAGGCCGTTTCGTAGCGCAGGTGGTGCGGGTTGCGCGGCTCGTAGCTCATAATTCGCACATGCTTGCCGCCAATGCAGTAGCAACGGTAGTATTCGTCAAATTCAATTTCTTCCTGCAGCAGCATTACCAACTGAGATGTTTCTGCATGCTTTTGAAAAAATTCATCCTTGTTTTCCAGCCGGTACACGTTTTTCCAGCCGCCGCCAGCATAAGGCTTCATGTAAGCGGGAAAGCCCACGTAATTAAAAATGCTTTCCCAGTTCAGCGGGTAGGCCAGGTTGGCAAATGATTCGTTTTTGGTATCGGTAGGCAGTTCGTACGAAGGTAAAATAACGGTTTTGGGCACAGGCACACCCACCTGCGTCATCAGGCAATTGTTGAAATATTTATCATCGGCACTCCACCAGAACGGGTTGTTGATAACGGCCGTGCCCATCAGGGCGGCATTTTTCAACCAGGTGCGGTAAAAAGGTACATCCTGCGAAATACGGTCGATGATGACGGCATAGCCCGAAGGCTCGCCTTGCGCCGCCATTTCTATACGCACCGGTTCGGCCGTAATGCCTTCTATGCCTTTGCTGTTCACTCTTTCAATAAAGGCCATCGGAAAGGAGCGTTCCTGTCCAAAAAGAATCCCGATCTTTTTCATGCTGTTGATTTAAGGTGATGGAGCTGTTCAAAAAAAAGCTGCCCATTAAAGTACAACGAAAATGAATACATTTTTTAAAAATGTAAAGATTTTACTGCCGGTGAATCTGCTATTTGTAAACCCTTATATTTGATGTTCTGCAATCGCAGCTTCCATATCTATGAAAAAGAAAAAAGAGTTCCTGCATTCGAAATATTTGCACCGCGAAGTGACGGTTGATTTTTATCTGCCCAACTTTTCTGAAGACGAAAAACCTGCCTTATTGCTTTTAAACGACGGGCAAAACCTGGAAGAAATTCATTTTGAAGAATTGATGTCGGGCCTTTATGAAAAGGGTCAGCTGCAGCCGCTGCTGTGCGTGGGCATACATGCGGGCACAGACAGACGTAACGAATATGCCACCGCAAAAATAAAAGACTACGAAGGCCGCGGCGGACAGCTTGCCCATGCCTACCAGCTTTTTGTGCTGGAAGAATTGCTGCCGCACATCGCCACTCAATACAACATTGATCAATTCAGTTCTAGAAGCTTTGCCGGTTTTTCGATGGGCGGGCTTTGCGCGCTGGATGTGGTATGGAATTATCCGCAACAATTTTCTATTGCCGGTGTTTTTTCCGGCTCGCTATGGTGGCGCACCCGCGCGCTGGATGATGGCTATAATGAAGACACCGACCGCATTATGCACCGGCAAGTGCGGGAAGGAAACTATAACGAAGGACTGAGATTTTACTTTACTACCGGCTCGCAAGACGAAACGGCCGACCGAAACAACAATGGCATTATTGACTCCATTGACGATACGCTGGGCCTGATAGCCGAACTGGAACAAAAAGGTTACGAGTTGGAAAAAGACATCAGGTACATCAACTACGAAGACGGCCGCCACGATGTGGAAACCTGGGCGCGTGCGCTGCCGCAGTTTTTGCTGTGGGGATGGGGGAGAGATAATTAGAATGTAAAATGAAAAAAGAGGAGCTGGAAGGTTCCTTTTTTATTTATTGTATTAAAAGGAAAAAGAGACGTTTTAGATTTACGTAATAAGATTTTTGATATACGATTTGTTGGAAAACTTAAAAGAGAAAATAGACGTTTTGGCAAAAGTGAGACATGAAAGGATAAACGTGATACGGCTGGCAGGAAATATTCTAAAAGGAAAAAGAGACGTTTTCCATCTCCTCATTTTTTTTGCGCAATTGCGTGAAACATTTTAAAAGAAAAAAGATACGTTTTGCATTTGGCTGTTTGCAATGAACTATGAACCATTAACCATGAACTTCTCAAAAGGGAAAAGAGACGTTTTACCAAAATAAAAAAGCTCCGGAATGTTCTGGAGCTTTTTTTATGTTTTTAGTCTTAACTATTAAAAGTTGAAACGCAAACCCAGTTGGCTGGTCCAGCGTGTGCTGTTAAACACACCATCGCTCAGGATCCAAGGATTGCCTGAAGAAGGTGCTGAAAAACGGTAACGCGGTGTCAGGTCTGTAGCACTTGCATATCCTTCAAACTGCAGAATGCGGTAGTTGTCGTTTGATATAAAGTATTGCTTACCCCAATCCCTGTTGATCATGTTGGTCAGGTTGAACACATCGTACGTTATCTGGAATTGGTAAGTACGACCGCTGATACGCAGGTTGAAATCTTGCTGCAGCTTAAAGTCAACAACGTTGGTGAAAGGAGCGCGGGCACCATTACGCTCGGCGTACTGGCCTCTTCTGGTGCTCAGGTATTTGTCGTTTTCAATGTAGTTGTTGAAAGCTTCCCACTGCTGCTCAGGTGTAACAGAGCCATTAGGGATAAAGTTGATTTCAGAAGCACTTCTTGGAACATAGATCAGGTCATTGTCTTCAAAGTTGTCGTAATCGCGAACCATACCTCTTGACATTACATAGCTGAAAGGCTGACCGCTCTGACCTACATACACCAATGAAATGGTAGTACCCAGTTTGCCGCCGGCATAAGTAAACTTCTTACTGGCATAGGCATTGATGCGGTGGCCTATGTCAAAGTCAGAAGTAGACAGGGGAAGGTAGTTGCGGCCGTTAACGGTTTCCATGTAGCGCCACTGCGAGCTGTTCTGAGAAGAAGTACCCTCGTTCAGCACAATTGAGTGACCGTATGTGTAGCTTACATTGAAAGAGAAACCATTGTTGAAGCTTTTATCCAAAGAACCGGTTACGCTGTAAGAGTAACCTTTGTCATCCTCATTGTTGCTCAGCAGGTAAATGCCAGTGTAAGGGTTGCTACCGTTGGCGCGGATGGGAATAGAACGGGGGAAGTTGCCGCTTAGTGCATATACGTTTCTGTTGTCAACACCCACTGCTTTATCTGTAGGAGGTAGCAGGTCTACTCTTGTATAGTCAATCTCGTTGATGTTTTTAGTATATACACCTTCAACGCTGGCTCTCCAGCCCTGGCCAAAAACCTTATCTACAGCTAAAGAAGAACGGAAAATCTTGTTCATTCTGAAATCTTCAGATATCAGATTTACTTCGCCTGAAGGAATGTTAACGGTGCGGCCAAAATCAGAAGCTACATACTGGTCGTTCACATCGGGGCGGAAGGCTACGTTGCTGGCGTTGATACCGGCAATGGAGATACCGTTGTTGTTGTAAACGCCACCAGGCCATACCAGGGGCACACGGCCGGTAAACATACCAACACCACCACGTAGGGTGATAGCCTGGTCGTCCATTCTGTACACAAAACCAACGCGTGGGTTCAGTGACCATTTAGGGCTGTTCACCTCGCCGGAACGGGCACCTTTTAGGTCGTAGTAAGGAGAGATCTTGGAAATAGCGCTATCATTAAAAAACTGGTCTTCTATTGGCGTGGTCAGGAACTGTGTTTTATCAGCTCTCAGGCCCAGGTTTAAAGTAAAGTTGTTGCTTACTTTAATTTCATCGTTGGCAAAGAAAGCCAGGCGCAATGTGTTGAATTCTGCAGCTGCATTCACCGATTTGTCACCACTAACATCGTCACGCAGTGAATAAGAACGGTTGTAAGTAGCAGCGTTGCCTCCATTCAAAAATGTATTTAAATCGGCAAAGTTGTAAGAACCAAAGTTTTGACGGATAAATACGTTGTAAGAATAGCTGAATTCATTATCGGTACCTACAGAGAAATTGTGCTTGCCTTTGTAGAAGCGGAAAACATCAAACAAAGCATAGTTGTTTTGCTTCAGCAGGTTGGCGGTAGAAAATTCTTCAGTACCAAATACAATACGGCCGCTACCATCATTAATGGTAACGCGAGGGAAAGCGCTGCCAATGGGGTTGCGGTTGTCTTCTACACGGGTAAAGGTCAATAACAGGCGGTTGTTCGAGTTGTTTTTCAAACGCGAGTTCAGCTCAATAGAACCTGAGTTGGTAATGTTGGGCATGATGTAACCGTTGTTAAAGAAGTTAATGGTTTGATTGCTGCTGCGGCTGGTGTTGTAGCGCTCTGCATCAGTAAAGCGGTAGCTCACGCTCAGCCTGTTGGCATCGTTAATGTTCCAGTCCAACTTAGTAACCAGCCTGTTGGCTTTTACTTCCTCAGCATTGTCAAGGTAGCCGCCGGCGCTGTAGCCATATTGGCTTTGTAAAAAGTTGGTCAGCGTGGTCAGGTCCGACTGGGTAGCATTACCTGTATAAGTGCTGAAGTCAAACGGTTGAGGTCTTGTATCGCGCTGCAGTTCACCGTTTACAAACAAGAATAATTTGTTTTTTACGATGGGGCCGCCTACGCGGAAACCGTATGTTTTGTTAGAAAAGTCAGACAGCTTGGTAGCAGCATCCTTATCAACGCCAGGCGTTTTGCCCGACAGGTTTTCGTTGCGGAAGAAATAGTAAACAGAACCATTTACATTGTTGGTACCACTGCGGGTAATAGCATTAATACCACCACCTGTAAAGTTACCCAATGACGCGTCGTAAGGAGAAAGCACTACCTGGAACTGGTCAATGGCATCAATTGAAATAGGAGAGATACCTGCCTGTCCGCCATTGGTGCCAGATGCAGCCAGACCGAAAACGTCGTTGTTTACAGCACCGTCAATATAAAAGGAGTTGTAACGGTTGTTCTGGCCGGCAATAGAAATACCACCATCGCCTGTGATCTTGGTTTGGGGCACAAAGCGCAAAAAGTCGGCAATGTTGCGGCCTACCGTAGGCAGGTTGGCAATTTTGTCGCGTCCAATGCTGGTTTCAGTACCACCTTTAGCGCCCAGGCGTGATATACGTGTGGTAGATACCACCACCTCTGTCAGTTGTTGGTTGCTGGTAACCAGGCCAAAATCCTGACGGGCAGTTTCACCTAAGCTGACATACACCTCTTCGCGAACCTGGGTTTCCAAACCAACGTACGAAACCTCTATTCTGTAAGGTCCGCCGGGGTTAACGTTCGGAATATCAAAGCGGCCGCCAGTGCGGGCAATAGCCGTATACCGGGTGCCGGTGGGTACGTGAATGGCCACCACGCTAGCACCTGTAAGCGCGTCACCATTGGTGCCTGTCACTGTACCTGCAATACTACTGGTGGTCACCTGTGCCATCAGCACCTGGCTTACCAGCATCGTAAACAATAAAAGAAACGAAAATCTCTTAAGCATATAAAATAGGGATTTTTTACGCGGCAAAGAAAAACAATAATGTAACACGGTCACTAACTTAATATTAACAATTTGTTACCCCTCAGGGCCTATCTACAGGCACTCAAAAGGTTACAGATGCTGCATTGTGCGAAAAAAAACAAAAACCTCAGGTGCAGCACCTTTTCCATTACTACCTTTGCAAAAACATTGACATGCTGGATACCATAGAAAGTGCCATTGAAGATATAAAAGGGGGCAAACTGGTGATTGTGGTGGACGACGAAGACCGTGAAAATGAGGGCGATTTTATCACTGCCGCCCGCAATATAACCCCTGAGGTGGTCAACTTTATGGCCAAATACGGCCGAGGCCTTATCTGCATTTCGCTGCTGGAAGAGCGCTGCAACGAGCTGGGGCTGGAGCTGATGGTGAACAACAATACCGCCCTGCACGAAACTGCCTTTACCGTATCGGTAGACCTGCTGGGCCATGGCTGCACCACCGGCATTTCCGCACACGACCGCGCCAAAACCATCCAGGCACTGATAGACCCCGCTACAAAGCCCGAGGAACTGGGCAAACCCGGACATATTTTTCCTTTAAGAGCTAAAAAAGGCGGTGTGCTGCGCCGCGCCGGCCATACCGAAGCCTCTAT
>CBDTUH010000219.1:0-5950 GCA_965363375.1 uncultured bacterium | reverse complement strand
TTTCATCCCAATAATGTAGGCCGCCTGGTGCTGGGGCACGACACCTTTGTGCCGGCCACGCCGCACGGCATTATGCTGTTGCTGCAGCACTACAAAATAGAAACCGCCGGTAAACACGCCGTAGTGGTGGGCCGCTCCAATATTGTGGGCCGCCCCATGAGCATTCTGCTGAGTGCCGCCGGCAACCCCGGCAACTGCACCGTCACCATCTGCCACAGCCACACCAAAAACTTAGACGAAATCTGCCGCAGCGCCGACATTATAGTGGCAGCACTGGGCAAGCCCCATTTTATAAAAGAAGACATGGTAAAAGAAGGCGCCGTGGTGATTGATGTGGGTATTACCCGCGTGGATGATGCTACTAAAAAACGCGGCTACCGCCTGGCCGGCGATGTGGATTTTGATGCCGTAGCGCCCAAATGTTCTTACATAACGCCTGTACCCGGTGGCGTAGGTCCTATGACCATTGCCGCCCTGTTGAAAAACACCTTCCGCGCCTGCGCCTTAAAACACTACGAAGAAAGCTAAATGGAAACACCTGTGATGATGGATTGTATGCAAAAGGAAAAAGAGACGTTTACGGCTACTTTGCCGGTAATGGAGCACTTTTACACGCTGCAGGGCGAAGGCTTTCATTGGGGCAAGGCGGCCTATTTTATACGCCTGGGCGGCTGCGATGTGGGCTGCGTTTGGTGTGATGTAAAAGAAAGCTGGGATGCTAACAAGCACCCAAAAGTTTCCATTGACTTTCTACTGGAAGAAATTAAAAAAACACCAACGGAAATAGTAGTAATTACCGGCGGCGAACCGCTGCTGCACGACCTTACAAGCTTAACCGCCGCATTGAAAAATGCAGGACTGAGAACACATATCGAAACCTCAGGCTCCTCGCCGCTTTCCGGGCAGCTGGACTGGATAACTCTTTCGCCCAAAAAATTTAAAGCACCGCTAACTGAAAATTTGCCACATGCCAACGAGCTGAAAATTGTGGTGTTTAATAAATCGGATTTTGATTGGGCAGAGCAATGGGCCGCACTTGTAAATGCCGATTGTAAACTGTACCTGCAACCCGAGTGGGACAAAGCTGCACAAATAACACCGCTGATTGTAGACTACATCAAACAACACCCGCAATGGCAGCTATCGCTGCAAACGCACAAGTACATACAGGTGCCGTAGGCAAGTTTTTAATTTACAGTTTTTAGTTTGTAGTTAAAAGGAAAAACAGACGTTTGGGAAAGTTGACTGATTGATAAGCAGGATGAATTTTAAAAGGGAAAAGAGACGTTTTGTCAAATTCAAAATGTAAAATGTAAAAAGGGAAAAAAGACGTTTGTATTTAATCCTTTTCAATCCTTGTTATCCGCGGTACAAAAGGAAAAAGAGACGTTTCACTTTAATCAACAACCAAACATTAACTGTCAAAAAGCTGTCATCTGCCAACTGTCCCCTGTCAACTTATTTCACAGGGCATAAAACGTTAAATCTGACGGCAGGCTTTAGCATACTCGTATAAGTTTTTATCTTCAACACATGAAAAGCCTGCAAACCCTTGTCACCAGTTTTCTACTTCTATCTACCCTTTCGGCATCGGCCCAATTCGATGTTTCCAAAATCAACAAAAAAGCAGTGGCCGCCTATCAACAGGCTATGGAGCTGGCACAGAACGGGCAGTACACCCAGTCCATTGCCGCACTGCAGCAGGCCATCAAGCACGATGGCAAATACATTGACGCCTACCTTTCGCTTGCCGGTGTGTACGGACAGGTAAAAGACCATGAGCAAAGCGTGGCCACTTACGAAAAAGCCTTTCTTTTAGATACAACTTATACAGCGGAATACAAATTGCCTTATGCCATCAACCTCGCCGGTATGGGACAGTTTGAAAAAGCCTTGCAAACGGTAGAAGGTTTACTGGCCAAAGAAAAGCTGAACCCCAACACACGCAAGGCAGCCGAATACCGTAAAAAAACCTTTCAGTTTGCGGTAGATTATGCGGTAAAAAATGGAAATGCAGGTTATGTGTTTGCACCTAAAAATATTGGCGATGGCATCAACTCGCGCCACTCCGAATACTGGCCCAGCATGACGGTAGAAGGTGCGCAGATGGTGTTTACCCGCCGCGAAAATGACGACAACGAAGACTTTTTCGTCAGCGAAAAAAATGGCACGGCCTGGGAGCCGGCACGCCGCCTCACGGGCAGCATCAATACACCACAAAACGAAGGTGCGCAGATCATTTCGCAGGATGGTGAATGGCTGGTTTTTGCCGGCAACAACCGCCGCGGCGGCTATGGCAATTTCGATATTTACATCTCTTACAAAACACCCGAAGGCTGGAGCAGCGCCATCAATTTAGGCGGTGTAGTCAACAGCGAGTACTGGGATTCCCAGCCTTGTCTTTCGCCCGATAAAAGACAATTGTACTTTGCAAGTAACCGCCCCGGCGGCTTTGGAGGAAGCGACATTTACGTAAGCACACTGCAGCCCAATGGCAAATGGAGCGAGCCCGAAAATATGGGAGCCGGCATCAACACCGCCGGCGAAGAAGCCTGCCCATTTTTACATGCCGATAACCAGACGTTCTACTTTACCTCCAACGGCTGGCCGGGCTATGGCGACGAAGATATTTTTGTGCTGCGCAAAGGTGCCGATGGGGTATGGGGTGCTCCGCAAAACCTGGGCTATCCTATCAATACCATCCACCGCGAAGGCACCCTGTTTGTAGAAGCCGATGGCAAAACCGCCTACTATGCCAGCAACCGCAGCGACAGCAAAGGCGGCCTCGATATTTACACTTTTGAGCTGCGCGAAGACATACGTCCGGCCAAAACTTTATGGGTAAAAGGAAAAGTGTTTGACAACAAAACTAAAAGCGGACTGCCATCGGCGGTGGAACTGCTTGACCTTTCTACCGGCCAGCTTTTATCGCGCGTGCAAACCGACGAAACTGGCAACTATTTGGTAACACTTCCCGTGGGCAAAGACTATGCATTTAACGTAACGCGCAAAGGCTACCTGTTTTACTCCGACAACTTTCCGTTAAGTGGCAAAACTCCGGACAGCACCTATCAAAAAGACATCCCACTGCAACCGCTGGAGCTGGCAGCAGCCGTTGTTTTAAAGAACATCTTTTTTGATGTGGCCCAATTTGACCTGAAAACCGAATCGGAAGTGGAGCTGGATAAAGTGGTACAATTGCTGAAAGAAAATCCGGCGGTGAAAATACAGATAGGCGGCCATACCGACAACGTAGGCGCACCGGCCGATAATCTGAAACTATCACAAGCTAGGGCCAATGCTGTAGTAAAATACCTGGCAAGCAAAGGCATTGCCGCGCAGCGCCTGAGCGCAAAAGGCTTTGGCGAAACCGTGCCCGTGGCATCGAATAACACAGAAGAAGGCCGCGCGCAGAACCGACGGACGGAGCTGAAGATAACAGCCCTGTAAAACTTCTTATTTCATTCACATAAAACGTCTCTTTTTCCTTTTAACTTCAAAAGGAAAAAGAGACGTTTTTGATTTTTAGAATAGCCGTCAAAAGATTAAAAGGAAATGGCGACGTTTTCACCTCGCAAACTGTCCCCAAAACATCTTTTTCATTTTTAATGTTGATTAAAAAACAGGTAAGGGAAAGGCTTACTGTAGAATAGGAAAAAAACCGATCGCCGGGCCTGGCCAAACTTTTTTTCCATTTTAAATTTTAAATGGAAAAAAAATTAAAGTTCAATAGAATTCTAAAAGTTGATGGGCCTGAACTATCAGCTGGGATTGCAGTAAACTGTTGTTGGAGGCTGGGGCTCAATCATAATGAAACCTGCATTGAAGAATATAGCATTTTTGATTCTTTCCTTTAGCCCCTTCTATTTTATAAACTAATCGATGTTCTCCAGTAATCCTTCTAGACCAAAAGCCTTTGAGATCATGTTTTAGTGGCTCAGGTTTTCCAATTCCCTGAAAAGAATTACGTTTTATATCATTTAGTAGTTCCTTTATTTTATTAGCAATAGATGGATCAGTTGATAGCCAGTACTCAAAGTCCTCCCATGCATGTTCAGTAAACTCAAAATTCATAGTTCTACAAATCTGATAAGTTTACCCTTTTAGTCTTTTTATCTTTCATTTGGGACATGGATTCCTGAATTCGTTTTCTGTTTTTTGAAGAAGATAGGATATGGCCAGTTTCCATAAGAGAATTGTATTCTTTTATTGACATAATTACCACAGCATCATCTTCTGTTGTTCTGGGTACAATTAGTACATCATCAGATTGAACCACATCGTCCAAGTATTTTTTAATGTTTCCTCTTAATTGAGTTACAGTAACTGCTTGCATATGTATGAAATATATGCAAATGTACATAATTCTGTACATCAACTAAAGAAAGGGAAAGTTAATCTATGATCGAATTAAGCCCTTCGCCGCTAATGGAGCGAGGCTTTCAGCAGTAAAGGATTTGGAATACTGTTGCCTCATTCATTTGAAGGAGCAAATTAGTATTTCTTCTGCTAAAAATATGTTCTTCAGCCTGTATTGTTGAAAGCCGTGTTAGTCACCTTTTGCATGCTGACCCACCTTCATTCCAACTAAAACAGTTGCGCATATTACGGTCAGCGTCCACCACAAGTATTCTAAATTCCAGAAAGTCAAAAGTGTAGTATCGCCCTTAGGGTTGGCCAAAGTCCACTTGCTGCCAGTTGGTCCAGAGGCAATAAAGTAAGCATTATCCCAAAAGGTCAAGTGCGAATACAAATAATACATATAAAATGCCAATACAATAGAAAAGAAGAGAGACAACACAGCGCAGTAAGTATTCCAGCCTTATGCAAATAAGTTGCATGCAGTTATTGTTATGCCGCAAACAATAAACAGCAGAATGAGTAGCCGTAAATAGTCAAGAAAATGCTATCCTGAACCCAATTTTAAAACGACATACACACTACAAAGTAGGTGTTTGTGAAAATAAACGTTAAACATAGAAGTACTATGTCAACCAAAAGAATGTCAATATTCATTTGCAGAAAGTACTTGTTAAAAAATGGAGGCTAATACTAAGATATCTGCTATTAGACCCAACTTCAAATTTTGCAAACCATTGATTTTCACAAAAACCCAATGCGCTTTAAAAATAGTGACTTGCGGCAATCAGCCAATTCCAATGACCAATACCACAAATACCACTTTTACTATGAACTTCAAACCTTTTCAAACATTCACAAAAAACCTCATTTATATTTGAAGTTTATAATGAATGCAAACCCATGGACGAACTGATCTGCCGACTGGCGCTGACCCTGGTACCCAACATTGGAGATGTGCAAACCAAACTGCTGGTGCAGCATTTTGGCGATGCCCAATCTATTTTCAAAGCAAAAAAAAGCGAGCTGGAAAGCGTGGAAGGCATGGGCAGTGTGCGTGCACATAGCATTAAAGCCTTTAAGGATTTTGAGTCTGCAGAAAAGGAATTTCAGTTCATTCAAAAGTTCAACATTCAAACCCTGTTTTTAACCGACAGCGCTTACCCGCAGCGACTGCTGCAATGCTACGACTCGCCCACCCTGCTTTTTTACAAAGGCACAGCCGATTTAAACGCATCAAAAATAGTGGCCATTGTAGGTACCCGAAACAACACCGATTATGGTAAAAGCATGACCGAAAACCTGGTAAAAGACCTGGCGGACCAGGGCATTATTGTAGTAAGCGGGCTTGCCTATGGTATAGATGCTATTGCACACAAAGCGGCTTTGAAAAACGGCATACTAACCGTTGGTGTAGTGGGCCACGGGCTTGATAAAATGTACCCTGCCGAAAACGCATCGCTGGCGCGCGAAATGGTGAAAAGCGGCGGCGGTCTGCTCACCGAATTTTTCAGCGGTACCAAGCCCGACAAACACAACTTTCCGCTGCGCAACCGCGTGGTGGCTGGCATGTGCGATGCTACCGTGGTGG
>CBDTUH010000218.1:0-5950 GCA_965363375.1 uncultured bacterium | reverse complement strand
GTTATCAATATCGAAAATCAACAACAGCAATACGATCCGCTGCAGCTGCCCGGCGGTCCACACAACCACGATACCATTGGCATGCTGGCCATAGATGCAAGTGGCAAAATGGGCGGCGCCTGCACCACCAGCGGTGCTGCCTGGAAGATGCGCGGCCGCGTTGGCGATTCGCCCATTATTGGTGCCGGCTTGTATGTAGATGGTGATGCCGGTTCGGCCACTTCATCGGGCCTGGGCGAAGAGGTAATCCGCACCTGTGGTTCGCACGCCGTGGTGGAGATGATGCGGCAGGGTGCATCGCCGGAAGAAGCCTGCAAGCGCATTGTAGAAAGGATCGTCAACAGAGATAAAGAACGTGCGAAAAAGCTGCAGGTGGGATTCCTGGCACTGAGCAAAAAAGGCACCTACGGCGCTTATGCCATCAACAAAGGATTTACCTATTCTGTAAAAAGCGGAGCGGAAGAAAAGATTTACGAAGCCAAAAGTTATTTTAAATAAAAAGCATTGAAGTACATTTTAGAAGTTATTGCGTTTAATATTGAAAGCTGTATCACCATCGAAAAAGCCGGCGCGCATCGTATAGAACTTTGCGACAATCCCGGCGAAGGCGGTACTACTCCATCTGCCGGATTCATCAAAACAGCAAGAGAGAAAGTTGGCATTGACCTGTTTCCCATCATACGTCCGCGCGGTGGCGATTTTTTGTACAGCGATGAAGAATTTGAAATCATGCGGCGCGATGTGCAGTTGTGCAAAGAGCTGCACTGCAATGGAGTGGTGATTGGACTACTAAAAAAAGATGGAACTATAGATGTTGAACGAACCAGTAAACTGGTAGAAATAGCTTATCCATTGGAGGTAACCTTTCACCGCGCTTTCGACCGCGTGCGTGATGCTGCGCAGGCGCTGGAAGATGTAATCCAAACCGGCTGCACGCGTATTCTTACTTCAGGCCTGCACCCAACGGTAATGGAAGGTAAAGAAGTGCTGCAGCAATTGGTGCGGGGGGCAAGCGGACGTATTACCATCATGCCCGGCTCGGGGCTGCGCGCTGCCAATATTGAAGCTATTGCACAACATACCGGCGCTACCGAGTTTCATACATCGGCACGTGCTGCTGTTGGCAGCAAAATGGAATATAACAATCCTGGTATGAATGAGAACCTGCAATACATGGTGGCCGATAAAAAAGAAATAGAAGCCTGCCTGCAAGTGCTGCGCAAAACGTCTTAAATCCCTTTTAAAAACAATCCCTTTTTAAAAGGAAAAAGAGACGTTTTGGAAACATGAAAAAGTATTTTAAAAGAATTGCAAATAATATGAAAAAGAACTCCTTTCTTTTTTTGCTGCTACTGCTGGCCTGCGGTGCCGTTGCGCAAAAAGATTATACAAGCCTGGTCAATCCATTTATAGGTACCGGCGGCCATGGCCATACTTATCCTGGTGCTACGGTTCCTTTTGGGATGGTGCAGCTTAGTCCTGATACGCGGCTTAAAGGTTGGGATGGCTGCAGTGGCTATCATTACAGCGATAGCGCCATCTATGGTTTTTCGCACACGCACCTGAACGGAACCGGCATTGAAGATTATTGCGACATTCTGTTGCAACCCACAGTTGGCAAGCGGCAGTGGATGAATGAAGAATACAAGTCTCCTTTCTCACATGCCAAAGAAAAAGCATCTCCCGGATACTATGGTGTGCACCTCGATAAATACGGTATTAATGTAGAACTGACCACCACGCTGCGCACCGGTCTGCACAAGTATCAATATCCCAAAGGCACAAAGGAAGGAAACGTTTTGATTGACCTGGCGCACCGCGATATTGTGATTGATTCGTGGCTGGAAAAAATGGACGATTATACGCTGCGTGGCAAACGTCAATCGCGCAGCTGGGCGCTCAATCAGACCCTGTATTTTGTCATGCGTTTTTCGCAGCCCATTGCCGGCTATGTAGTAGCACTGGACGATGTGGAAAAGGGTGCAATTCAAAAAGCAGAAGGCCGGAATGTGAAAGCCTATGCTTCGTTTGATGTAAGCAGTGGCAAACCTTTGCTGGTAAAAGTGGGCCTGAGTGCTGTTAGTGCAGAAGGTGCCATGAAAAATTTAGAAGCAGAACTAAAGGGTTTTGATTTTGAAGGCACATTGGCCGCTGCAAAAAAGGAGTGGAACAAAGAGCTTGGTAAAATAGAAGTAGAAGGTGGCACCAAAGATGAGCAAACCATTTTTTACACCGCGCTGTACCACACAAATATCAACCCCAATGTGTATATGGATGTGGATGGGCAATACCGCGGCACCGACAATAAAATACATACCGCCAGAGGTTTTACCAACTACACCATTTTTTCCTTGTGGGATACGCACCGCGCTTACCACCCGCTGATGACCATCATCAACCAGAAGAAAACGGTGGATTGGATCAATACCTTTTTGGTGCAGGACGAGCAGGGCGGCATGCTGCCCGTGTGGGAACTGAGTGCGAACGAAACATTTTGCATGATTGGTTACCACTCCGTGCCGGTGATTGTAGATGCTTATCAAAAAGGAATTCGTGGCTTTGATGCGCAAAAGGCACTAACGGCCATGCGCCGCTATGCAGAGAGCGACCGATTTGGATTGCATCATTACCGCGCTACCGGTTTTTTAAGCAACGACAAAGAGCCCGAAAGTGTTTCTAAAACGCTGGAGTATGCCTACGACGACTGGTGCATTGCAAAAATGGCAAAGTGGCTGGGTGATACGGCTACTTACCGTACCTACCTGCAGCGCGCGCAGCAATATAAAAACATGTACGACCCCGCAACGGGCCATATGCGTGGCAAGTTGGGCGCCATGTGGTACAGTCCTTTCGATCCGCGCGAGATCAACCATTTTTATACCGAGGGCAACTCGTGGCAATACAGCTTTACGGCGCAGCAGGATATTTTAGGGCTGATGCAGTTGCATGGCGGCCGCGATGCCTTTGCCAAAAAACTAAACGAACTTTTTACCACCGAAGCTCAAACCACCGGCCGCGACCAGGCCGATGTAACCGGGCTGATTGGTCAGTATGCGCATGGTAATGAACCCAGCCACCACATGGCTTACCTTTTCAATTACGTGGCGCAGCCCTGGCAAACGCAGTTTTACCTCAATAAGATTTACAGAGATTTTTATAAGAATGCACCGGATGGATTGATTGGTAACGAGGACTGCGGGCAGATGAGTGCTTGGTACATTTTAAGTGCGATGGGTTTTTACCCGGTTACCCCCGGCAATGGCGATTATATTTTAGGCACACCGGTATTCAATAAAGTAACTATCAACCTCGAGAACGGGAAACAATTTGTAGTGACAGCCGACCGTAAAAATAAAGATGATTTTTATGTGCAGTCGGTAAGGCTCAATGGCAAGCCGCAAACGGCTTCTTATATTTTACATACCGATATAATGAACGGCGGGCAATTGCATTTTGCATTAGGCCAAACGCCCAACAAGCAATGGGGAACAAATGAAAATGACCTGCCAAAAACAGCCATCAGGGAGTACCTGGTAACACCTGTGCCATTCTTTGAAGGAAAAGATAAAAAGTTTAAAGGAGAAGCGACAATAGCCATCAAGTCTATCGATAAATCAGCCGAAATCTATTATGCTATTGCGCCGTTGCAGGGCAGCGCAACAACTGGAAGTTTTAAAAAATATACAGTGCCTGTAGCTATCAATGGGTCGGCTACCGTACATGCCTATGCGGTTAAAAATGGCGTGCAGAGCCAGCCTGTGATGCAGGACTTTTACAGGATCCCGGAAGATAAAGTTGTGAAAGTAATCAGTAAAGTAAACCAGCTATACACTGCGGGCGGTCCCGATGCGCTGATTGATGGTGTGGTGGGCGAGGCCAACTACCGCACGGGGGAGTGGCAAAGCTATGAAGGGGCCGACTTTGAAGCTATTGTTGATTTGAAAGCAATAAAACCGGTGCAATATGTAGGGGCGCATTTTCTGCAGGATGCCGGTAGCTGGATATGGATGCCACGTAAAGTAAGTTTCGAATGGAGCAGCGATGGCGTGAACTTTCAACCGCTGGGCGAAGTGAAGAATAACATTGATGAAAAGGAAATGACACCAATAGTAAACGAATTTGGGATGCGTGTAAATGCGAATGCACGATACATAAGAGTGCGCGCGCAAAACCATGGCACCATAGCCGACTGGCATCCGGGCAAGGGCGGCAATGCGCATATATTTATCGATGAAATTATTGTGCGTTAATGAAAGAATTTTAAAAGGAGATACAGACGTTTTTGGTAAGAATGAATTTTGAACAATTATCACTTGATTGGTTCATCAGTGAAAAGGAAAAACAGACGTTTGGGCTTTGAGAAAAAACTTTAAGAGTGAAATGTTTCTTCCGTGAAATCCTGTATTTGAAAATCCGTTATACAAAAGGAAAAAGAGACGTTTTTATTTCATTGTATGGTTCTTAATAAATAGCCATGAAAAGAATTTTGTTGTCCGCTTTGGTTTTGATGATGTTTAACGCGGTGCAGGCGCAAATTAAAATCAATCCGGATTCAATAAGAAATAAAATGCAATGGTTTGCCGATGCCAAGCTGGGCATCTTCATTCATTACGGAATTTATGCGGTGAAAGGTGTGGATGAAAGCTGGAGTTTTTACAATAAGAAGATCAGTCATGAAGATTACATGGCGCAGTTAAAAAGTTTTACGGCCGGTCAATACAACCCCGAACAATGGGCAGACCTGATACAGGAAAGCGGTGCGCGCTATGCCGGTATCACCACCAAGCACCATGATGGTGTGGCGCTATGGCCAACCGCGCAAAACCATTACAGCGTAGCTAAAAACACACCTGCCAAAAAAGACCTGCTCACACCTTTTTATGCGGCGCTTGACAAGCGTGGCATCAAGCGCGGTGCCTATTATTCGCTTATAGACTGGAGCCACAACGACTACCCCGCTTTTACTAAAGACAGCGCCCGCTATAAAATTAACGACAACCCGCAGCGCTGGCAACGTTTCCTTCAGTTCAACAATGCGCAGATAGCAGAAGTGAATCATCGCTATAAGCCCGACCTGTGGTGGTTTGATGGCGATTGGGAACACAGCGCCGACGAGTGGAAGGCCGCACAGGTGCGCAGCGATATATTAAAGATTCATCCCGGTGCCATCATCAATGGTCGGCTGCAGGGCTATGGCGATTATGATACGCCTGAACAAAACTTCCCTGTGACGCGTCCTAAATACAACTGGTGGGAGCTGTGCATGACCATCAATAACAACTGGGGCTACCAGCCGCAGGATACGGCCTGGAAAACACCTTACGAGGTCATTACCATTTTTGCTGATGCCATCTCTAATGGTGGTAATCTGTTACTGGATATTGGCCCAAAAGAAGACGGCACCATACCGCCGCAGCAAGTGCATGTATTAAAAGAACTGGGCGCCTGGAACAAAAAACATAGCGAAGCCATTTTCAGCAGCCTTGGCGGCTTGCCGCAAGGTCATTTTTACGGGCCTTCTACCTTGTCAAAAGATTCTACTAAACTATATCTTTTTCTGCCCGGCAAAGTAACAGGCGAAGTGGTGGTAAAAGGTTTGAAGAACAGCATTAAAAACATTCGTGTGGTAGGCGATACAAAACTGCTGACGCATAAAATAGTGGGTAAAATATCGTGGAGCCCGGTGCCTGGGCTGGTGTATATCAGCGTGCCGCCCACCGTGCAGGACAAGTACATGTCGGTGCTGGCGGTAGAACTCGATGGTCCTATACAATTATACAGCGGGCACGGCGGATTGCAATAAGGTTAAAAGGAAAAAGAGACGTTTTAAAATGAAGTCAAAATCTAAAATTCGAAACCATAAAAGACGGGCTGAAATTGATAAAAGGAAAAACAGACGTTTTTAAAAAACAGTTGATAAACCAAAGTGATTCTGTAAAACTTGATCAAA
>CBDTUH010000217.1:0-5967 GCA_965363375.1 uncultured bacterium | reverse complement strand
CAGCTTGGCAATGGCTGCTGCTTTTACTTTACGGCTGCCGTCTTCTTTCGCCAGCTTTGCCAAAATAGGTTCTGCCATTGCTTTCATGCCTTCTCTTCTTAAATCCAGTTTTTCAATAGCGTGCTGGCGCAAGCCGCTGTATTTATCATTAAGCGCATCGGTCATCAGCTCCACACCTTTTATTTCGGCTTGTTTGTTAGCGGCAAAGTTGATGGCTTCTAACCTGTCCATATAGGTAGTGGCATAGCGATACTGGTGCAGGTAGTTGTCTATTGTTTTATTTTCTTTTTTCTCAGCCAGCAAAATCTTGTCGCCATCAAAGTTCACCAGCTCGGGTTTAGGCCCATCAAAATAGAACGTATCTACTTTGTTTTGCAGCCATACATTGTGTCGCTTTTTGGCAATACCGTTGTACACATCAATAGCTACCGGTATGCGGAAGGTTTGTCCCGCCTGCGTTTGCTTTACAATAACCTCAGTGCGTTTGGCGGCATCATTGTAGTTGTACGTAATGTCAAACTTAGGGTGGCCGGCGCCAAAATACCATTGGTTGAAAAACCAGTTGAGGTCTTTGCCAGTTACTTCTTCAAAGGCCAGGCGTAATTGGTGTGCTTCGGCGGCTTTGTATTTATTGTCGGTTAAAAACAAATTCATGCCTTTGTAAAAAGCACTGTCGCCAATAAAGGCCCGCAGCATATGCAGAATGCGGCCGCCTTTGTTGTAGCTCACGGCATCAAACATGTCTTCTTTATCGTGGTAGTTAAAACGTACGAGGTCTTTGCCTTCGCTGCCGCTCATGATGTAGCCCTGCATGTCTTCGTAGTGGTGCGCATCGGCGGCATCTTTGCCAAACTTGTATTCCTGCCACAGGTACTCGCTGTAGTTAGCGAAAGATTCATTGAGAGTAAGGTTGCTCCAGCTTTCGGTAGTTACATAGTCGCCAAACCAGTGGTGAAATAGTTCGTACGCAATGGTGTTTTCCCAATGGTTGCCATCGGTTAGCTCGCGCGCATCCTGGTACACACTTTCCTGGTGCAGGGTAGCCGTGGTGTTTTCCATGGCGCCACTTACATAATCTCTACCTACTATCTGCGCGTATTTTACCCAGGGATATTCAATACCGGTAATGGCGCCAAAGTATTTCATCATTTCGGGCGTGTTGCCAAAAATGCCGCGCGCCACAGGCTCGTATTCTTTTTCTACATAGTAGCTTACTTCTTTGCCTTTATAGGTATCTTTTACAATGCTGTATTCACCCACGCCAATAAAAAATAAATAAGGCGCGTGCGGCTGCTCCATTTTCCAATGGTCGGTACGGGTGCCGTCGCTATTGGGCTTTTGAGAAGCCAGTTTACCATTGCTTAGCGTTACATATTTGGCCGGAACGGTCAGTATAAATTCCTGCGTGGTTTTTTGGTTGGGCTTGTCGATGGTGGGAATGTATACCGATGTGGCTTCTGTTTCTCCCTGCGTCCAGATTTGTGTAGGCTTGCCGGCTACCTCGCCGCGCGGGTCAATGAAGTAAAGGCCTTTGGCATCGTTGATAGCGGCGCTGCCTTTGGCGTCAAACTCGTCGGGTTCAGCTACGTATTCTATATAAATGATGTATTTCTCTGTACGCTTGTAGGTTTTATCCAGGTCAATCTTCAGTTCCAGGCCATTGTACTTGTATTTCAAGGGCACGTTCTTACCGCCTTTTACTACCGCAACTGTTTTAATGTCCATGCCTTTGGCATCCAGCAGCAGCGAGTCGGTTGGATAAAAGTGCGGCTGCAGGGTAAGCCAGGCTTTACCATTGAGGTAAGCTTTCGTAAAGTCGAACTTTGCATCCAGCTTGGTATGTACCAGGTTGTTAATTTTCTCAGGTGTGGCGCGGTATTCGCTTTTGGTTTCGGGTGCGGGCTGGGCCATCAGTACGGGCGCCCACAAACCCAAAAGGCAAAGCAAGGCTACTTTCTTCATGTTTAAATTTTAATTAAGAGTGACAAAAGTACTCTCTAGGTTGTATACACGTTCTTAAAATGGATAAAAGGCTTTATCAAAGTTTTATACCTGTTTTAAGTAATTTTGAATGTCATGAAAAAAATACTATTACTGGCAGTAGTTTGTTGTACGATGGTGGTGGCGCAGGCCCAGCGTGTGTATTTTATTTACCTGCAGTCGGATAACAGGTCGCCTTTTTACCTCAAAACCGGCGATAAAGTATACAGCTCCACGGCACATGGCTACCTGATAGTGCCTCGCCTGGCCGACAGCACTTACAACGTGGTGATTGGCAAGCCAGGTCTTGCGGAATCGCGCTTTACCATTCCCGTAAATGGAAAAGACCATGGCTTTTTGCTGCGACAGACCGGCCAGCAACTGAGCCTTTTCAACCTGCAAAGCATGACTGTAATAGAAGCTATCACCGGCAACAGCGGTGGCGTTTCCTATATTGATAAAACCGACCGTTTTACCACACTGCTGGCACAGGCCGCAGACGATACCACACTGCTGAAGATGGCAGTATTTGCCAAAATGGAAAAACCAGCCGAACAAGTAGAAGCGGTAGCTAAAGCGGAAGAGGTGAAGAAAGAGGAAACGGCGGTTGTACAAACAGAAAGCACCGATACGGTGGCAGTTATTGCTGCTGCTGAAGAACCAATAGTAGTTGATACGGTTGCCACCATTGCTGCTGCCACCAAGGAAAGGGAAAAGGAAGAGATAAATAAAAAAGACACCGCGCAAACAATAGCAGCTAAAGAAGAGCCAGCCAAAGAAGCAATAAAAGCAGAACCAGTACAGGCCGAGCCTGTTGTTTCTGATGCGGAAGAAACGGTTTACAAACGCTCTGTGGTTACGCGCCGTGCGGAAAGCTCCACTTCCGAAGGTTTCGGACTGATGTTTACTGATAATGTAGATGGTGTAATTGATACCATTCGCATTGTGATTCCAAATCCGAAAACACCTTTCCGGGAGCCAGATATCGCTAAAGAAAATACAATGGAAGATGTCCGCTTTTTAGAATTGGATAAAACAGCGCCGAAAACATCCGACAAAGAAAGTGAAACTGATAAAGAAGAAAGCCAAAAGAAAAAAGGACTGTTTGGTTTTAGAAAGCAGGAAGCGGATGAAAAGGCCAATATCACGGCTAAAGAAATGGAGTTGAAGCGCGCTGAAACGAAAGAAACAAAAGATTCAGTACAGGAAGATGAGCAAATGAAAAAAGGATTGTTTGGCTTTAGAAAACAAGCCGATAAAGAGGCCGGTATCACCGCGAAAGAAATGGAATTGAAGAAGAGCGATAAAGGTGCCGCCACACAGATAGATGAGCCTGCGAAAGTGGTGGAGACTTGTAAAAACAATGCATCTAACAGCGACTTTGCACGCCTGCGCCGCAGTATGGTAGGCAAAACCTCGGAAGACGAGATGGTAGGCGAAGCCCAAAAGGCTTTTAAAAATAAGTGCTTTACTACCGAGCAAATAAAAACACTCAGCTCGCTGCTGCTTACCTCCCATGGTCGCTACCAGTTGTTTGCAGCTGCATACAACCATGTGTCGGATAAAGAAAACTTCAGAAGCCTGCAAAACGAACTGTGGGACCGCGAAGACATCAATCGTTTCAAAACCCTTTTGGCAAAGTAACCCCGGGCGATGCACAGATATTTTTTAGAAGTGGCTTACAAGGGTACGCGTTACAGTGGTTTTCAGGTGCAGCAAAATGCATTGACCATTCAATCGGAAGTGGAAAAAGCTTTTGCTACGGTGCAGCGCCGGCCTGTAAGCCTTACCGGCTCCTCGCGCACCGATGCCGGCGTGCACGCACTGCAAAATTATTTTCATTTTGATGCCGATTTTGAGCTGCACCTGCAGCTAGTATATAAGCTGAATGCCATATTGCCGCCCGATATAGTGGTAAAGACTTTGCATCAAATGCCAACCGATGCGCACAGCCGCTTTGATGCTACGGCGCGCGTGTACAAGTACCGCATTTACCAGTACAAAAATCCTTTTCTGAAAGGCATGGGTTATTACTATCCCTACAAGCTCAATTTGGAATTAATGCAGCAGGGTGCCGAACTGGTAAAAGCGCAAACCAATTTTTTTGCTTTCTCTAAAACCAACACGCAGGTAAAAAACTTCAATTGTAAAATTGCGCACAGCTACTGGGAGCAAAAGCCGCACGAGGTTTTTATTTATAATATAGAGGGCAACCGCTTTTTGCGCGGCATGGTGCGGCTGCTTACCGCATCGTTGCTGAAAATAGGACGCGGACAATTGAGCCTGGCGGAGTTTGAAAACTTTTTTACCACCAACACCAAATGCGGCTTGTCGGTGCCAGCCGATGGCTTGTTTCTTAAGTCGGTTAAGTATCCTGATGGCTACTTTCCGCCCCGGAAAGAAGGGGCCGCATTATCCCGTAAAAACGTCTGATTTTCCTTTTAAATGATCGCCAATTTCATTCTGTTTACCCCAAAAAATAGTTGAATGTGTAGTGTAAGCTTTGTGTTACAGTATGACCTTGAAAGGGAAAAGAGACGTTTTATATTAAGTTGATAAGTTGCACAGTTGATAATTAGGTTAAAAGGAAAAAGAGACGTTTTTAAATGGATTAAATAATTGACAATGGCTCATTCAAAATTGACAAAAGGAAAATGAGACGTTTTATTCATCCAGCTGCCTTATTCATAATTGACAATTCGCCATTCACATAAGGGGCTGGCGACGTTTTCCAAATTAAATAATTAACCTAACAGCCAATTAACTCATTCTTCGTCAAGTTTACAATTGATACAAAGCTTTCAACAGTTAATACAAAAACCCCGTTTTTCATCTTCTATGCCTGAATAGTTTCGCACCGCAATCAGAAAAGCTTTTGAAAGTTTACATACCGGTACGGCCTCTTTTTGACTGAACCTTTCCTGGTTCAGAACACCATCCTCATGCCTTGAAGAACCTCTAGTTTTCACCTTAACCATACTAACTAAATAATGAAAAGAATCTTTACTTTTTTGATGATGCTTCTGGCATTGTCCACACAGCTTTTTGCCAATACGCCAGCTTATCCCGGCAGCAATCTTAAGGTTACCTTGCAGGATGGTTCACGGCTTTTTATTTCTTTTGATAAAGGTGGCGGCGCCAACCGCATTGTAGTGGTAAAAGAAGGAAGCCCGGTAACAGGCCTGCCGGTAAATGGTAAGGAATATGCTTACGACAGTAAATTTCAATCGGCTAATACTTTGTTTGAAGCACCGGGCGAATATGTAGTGGCCAGAACAGGCTGGGGCACTGCCACCATTGAAAACCTGAAGCCGGCAACGGAATATTATATTGCCATTTTTGAATACAACGGTACGGGCACGGCCACGCAATACCTGAACCTGGCCTTAACTGGTAGCTATTATACAGCAGCTGCGCCTACACAGGCAGCCACCAATTTTATATCCACTACACAAACAGGCAATACCATTACCTTAAACTGGAGCAAAGGAAATGGCAGCAACCGACTGTTGATAGCAAGAAAAGGAAGCCCGGTAAATAAAGCACCACAGGATCTGAAAACCTACTACACCTATGATGGAACTTATGAAGGTTCTAGCACCCACCTGGGCGATGGCAACTACACGGTATTTGCTGGCAATGGCAGCAGCACAGTAGTAAAAAACCTGGAGCCGAATGTTACGTATCACTTTGCACTTTTCGAGTACAATGGTTCTGGTTTTCCTGTGTATATGCAGCAGCATATAGCCATGCAGGCCATCACCCATGCTGGTCCTACACAGGCTGTAAACAATATCAATTATACTTATGTAGAAGGAAACAGTTTTTATGTTTCGGCTTCGGGTGGTAATGGCACACGCAGGCTGATGGTGATGAAAAAAGGATCAGCGGTTACGGCCTTACCTGTTAATGGCGTGCAGTATGATGCCAATACCACGTTTGGTGCAGGCACCGAAATAGCACCCGGTGAGTTTGTTGTGGCCAATA
>CBDTUH010000216.1:0-5982 GCA_965363375.1 uncultured bacterium | reverse complement strand
CCCTTACCTGGAACAACTCTACCTCCTGGGCCACCTCCGCCGCCGACGAAGCGGCAGGTACTGTTCCCAATGCCAAAAAAGGATTGAATGACCTGGGCAAAACCATTGTGCTGCGCATGAATACTTTGGGCATGATGGTAGACCTGAGCCACGTAGGCGAGCAAACCTTTTGGGATGTAATGGAAGTAACTCAAAAACCGGTGCTGGTATCGCATAGCTGCGCCTATGCACTTTGCGCGCACCCGCGCAACCTTACCGACGAACAGATAAAAGCAGTAGGTAAGGCTGGCGGTGTTATTCACCTGAATTTTTACGCCGGCTTTTTAGACCCCGGTTATCCGGCGCGCCGCGCCGCATTCCAGTCGGCGCATAAAAACGAAATAGATTCGCTGAAAGCACTTAAGTGGAGCAGCGATGATATTGAACTCTACCTGCACAAAAAATACCCGCAGCAGGCCGATGCGCTGAAGCCGCCGCTTTCTTTACTCATCGACCATCTAGATCATATTGTGGGCCTGATTGGCGTGGACGGCGTGGGCCTTGGTTCAGACTATGATGGTATAGAAGCGGCACCGAAAGAGCTGGATGATGTGACCACTTTTCCGCTGGTGACAAAAGCTTTGATGCAACGCGGCTACAGCAAAAAAAACATTAAAAAAATACTGGGCGGCAACTTCATCCGTGTGTTTAAAGCCAACAGCAACTAATATTATTTACACCAAAACATTTATAGAATGGAGCAAACCAATTTAGGCATTGGCACCCGCCTGCAGCACACGCAGCACGGGCCCGGCGTAGTGGTGGGCGTGCGCTACGCCACTTACCTTATTTCGTTTATACATCATGGCATTAAAGAAATAGATAAAGGCGACGAAAAGCTGGAAGAGATCATCCCCGAAAATGTAACCGAAGAAATAGAAACGCATTCGGAAGTGGAAAAATCGCTGTTGAAAATATTGCGCCTCTGGAACGGCGTGAGCGAGGTGGTGCCGCTGGGCGACCGCTGGCAGGGCGGCACTTTAGTTTTACAACCGGCTGATAAAAGCCTGAAAGGAAAAGAGCTGCCGATAGAAGATTTCTTTCATAAAATAGTGATGCTGCGCGACCGCCTGCGCGTGATGGAACAACAGATCAACGCACACAAAACCTTAACCGACGAAGACAAGGTGGCCTTACAACAATACATCACCCGCATCTACGGCACGCTTACCACTTTTAATGTACTGTTCAAAAATAAAGAGCAATGGTTTGTGGGCGAGAAAAGCAGCAGTTAGTTTGTAGTTTGGGGTTTTTAGTTTGTAGTTTGGGGCAAACAAAAAAACGTCTCTTTTTCCTTTTAGAAGTTCATTGGTAATAGTTCATGGTTCATGGTAAAACAGCCGGATTACTAAAACGTCTGATTTTCCTTTTGTATCACGGATGGCGCAGATTATGAATACAGGATTTGATGGATGGGCCGTTTCAGTTGACAGTTGCTGCCGATTTTGTAAAACGTCTCTATTTCCTTTTAAAATGTTTCACGCAAAGGCGCAAAGAGGCGAAGACGCAAAGGGATAAAACTCTTTTTCTCATTTCTCTCTTTTATTCTTAGCTCAAAAACGTCTCTTTTTCCTTTTGTAGCTTTACGGCTGTTTTGGCTGATGACTAATGACTTTCCCGACATCACTTTTTCCTTTTAAATGAATCACAAAAAAGCGTGTAAATGGCCGCAGCCGCTTACACGCTTTATAGCTTTTCATCAAAAGTATTTTAAGACGTTTTTCTGTACGCCTCAACCAAACCCATCTTCGCGTAGGCGTTCGTGAGGCTGTTTATTTCTTTACAATATTCCGTGTCATTTGCTTGTCGTGGCCATACACATCTTCACGAAAATGCAGCAGGCCGTCTTCATCAACAAACGCGGTAAAATAGGTGATCGATACGGGTACGGGCATAGCCAGGTTCACAGCCTGTTCTTTACCGGCATCCATGGCCTGCCTTATTTTTTCGGGCGTCCAGCCGGCATCGTTGCGCAGTAAATATTCGGCCAGCTTTGCGGGTTCGGCCAACCTTATGCAGCCGTGGCTGAATGTTCTTTTACGAATAGAAAAAAGGCTTTTTGCCGGCGTATCATGAAAGTAAATGGCGTGGCTGTTGGGGAAAAGAAACTTTACTTTTCCCAGAGAGTTGCCGGCGCCCGGCTTTTGCCTTACCACGGGCAAGCCGCCTTCTGTACCCAGCTGCTCATAACCATTCCGGCGCAGGTAGCTTCGGTCGCGGCGCATGGCGGGCAGAATTTCGTTGCGCACAATGCTGGGCGGCACGTTCCAGTAAGGGCTAAATACAACCTGTGTCATTTCATCGTTGAACGTAACTGTTTTGTTGGATTGTGTGCCTACTACAATGGCCATGTCAAACACATGTTGGCCTCCTTCGTATACATGCAGCTTAAACTCCGGTATGTTGGCCACCAGCCTGGTGCCTTCTGCCACTTCAGGCAAATTAAGAGACCGCTCCATATTGATCCGCAGTTGTGCAACACGCTGCTCCACCGGCACATTCAGGTGTTTCAGCAGCGCGGCATCTACCACGCCGTTGGGCTTCAGGCCAAACTGTTGCTGCGCCTTTTGTACGGCCGTTACCAACTCGTTGTTAAACAGTGCAGAATTATCTTTTGAGGTGTAGTGTCCCGATGCACGGAGTCGTTCTTTTAGCTGCACTACCACGGGGTCGTTCAAGTCTTTCTGGTAATACTTCCTGCTGGCTTTTATTTTTAGCCAGCCACCTTTTTGCGCTATATCGCTGTAGCGGTCCAGTTCTGCCTGCAGCAGGCCGTATTGGGCGCTGCCATGCACCACGCTGTTGGCGCCGGCTTCATGCATTAGTACAACACATAAGGTTGTAAATAAAAGAACACTTTTTTTCAGTAGGGTTGCTGTTGTCATAACATCACATTTTCAATCGCTTCCTCAACAGTGGGGAATCGTATATGGTAAAACAAGAACCAGACCTAAATAGGAAAGGTTTTAGAAATGCATAATGGTGTGGCAAATAAGCAACAAGGTGTACACACAAAAAACGTTTGGCAGCATGTAATGCTTATCAATCATCATAAAACCAGTTTTCAAAAAACCGGTTATCAATAATAGCCGTTTGTTTGAGGAGTTGGCAGTTGCAGCTGCAGTTGCTTTTTTTGAGGCTTACATTTTACACCTTTCTGTTAACCAAAACGTCTCCTTTTCCTTTTAACGCTGCTGCATGTGCCGCCGATTTGTTAACTTTCAATACGTGCAACATCTCTTCTTACCAAAACAAAACAGGCATATGAAAAATATAACCTTTTTACTGCTGATGCTGATGCTGCTGGCTATAACCGCCGCTGCGCAGAAAAACAAAACCACTGAAGACAAACGCTTTGCCGGGCTGGATGCACAGTTTGAAAAAATATTAAAAGATTGGAAAGCAGCCGGCTTTGCCGTAGCTGTGGTAGAAGGGGACAAAATCATTTACAGCAAAGGCTTTGGCTACCGCGATGTGGAGAAAAAACTGCCCGTTACGCCCAACACACTTTTTGCCATTGGTTCGGTTACCAAATCGTTTACATCATCGTTGCTGGGCCTGCTGCAAAAAGAAGGTAAGGTAGACCTTGACAAACCGGCGCTACAGTACCTGCCCGACCTGCATTTTTACAACAACAACATGAACAACAGCATTACGCTGCGCCACATGATGAGCCACCAGACCGGCCTGCCGCGTCACGATTTCTCGTGGTACTTTTTCAACACCTCCTCGCGCGACAGCCTGCTGCAGCGCCTGCAGCACCAGGAACCCTCTTTTGGTGTGCGCGAAAAATGGCAGTACAACAACTTTATGTTTTTAACGCAGGGTGTGGTTGCCGAGAAGCTGACCGGCCAAAGCTGGGAGGAAAATGTGGCCCAAAAACTGTTTGCCCCGCTGGGTATGCAACGCTCTAACTTTAGCGTGAGCGCTTTGAAAAAAGACAGCGATGCCGCACTGGGTTATTATGCAAAAGGAGACAGTGTAATTGAAAAGCTGCCTTATTACAATCTTGATTTGATGGGCCCTGCGGGCAGCATCAACAGCTCGGTTACCGAAATGGCCGCCTGGCTAACAACCTGGATAAATGGCGGAAAATATGGTGGTAAAGAAGTATTGCCGGCAGGCTATGTAAGCGATGCCATTACAGCTCATGCCATTGTTGCACCCGGCCTGCCCAGCAAAGAAAAACCTGACATTCATTTTGCGGCTTACGGCCTGGGCTGGTCTGTTGCCTCGTACCGCGGGCATTACCGTGTAGAGCATGGCGGCAACATCGATGGCTTTTCCGCATCTGCTGCTTTTTATCCTACCGACAGCATCGGCATTGTTATATTAAGCAATCAAAATGGGTCTACCATTCCCTCTATTGTTCGCAACATGATCACCGACCGCCTGTTTAACCTAAATCCTTACGACTGGAGCGGCGACTTGAAGAAAGCAGCCGACAAAGCCAAAGCCCAGCAGAAAGAAGCAGCGAAAACCAAACAGGCTACAGTGAAAAATACCAAACCCACCCATCCGCTGAAAGCTTATGAAGGTCGTTATCACCATCCGGGTTATGGCAGCGTTACCATCTATGCAAAAGATGATTCGCTTTTAGGCCGGTTTGGCCGGCACCAGGTGTGGCTGCAACACAACAATTACAATGTTTTCAATGCTTACCTCTACCTCGCCGAAGAAGGAATTGATACTACCTCCAACAGTTTACTGTTCCAGTTTATATTGGGAATCGGCGGCGAAATAGAAACCTTGAATATGCCGCTGGAGCCGGGGCTGCAGCAGCCGCTCGCGTTTAAAAAGCAACCCCCGGAAATAGCTATGGCCGCATCCGACCTGAAAAAATATGAAGGCACCTATACACTTGCCGGTATGGATACAAAAGTGTACACCAAGGGCGACAAATTGTACCTGTTTGTACCGGGCCAGCCAGAGTACGAACTGGCAGCCGGTGGCAACCATAAGTTTGTTTTGAAAGGCATACAGGGATTTTCGGTGCAGTTTGCTGTTGACGGCGACAAGGCAAAAGAAGTTACGTTTATGCAACCCAACGGCAACTTTAAAGCCACGCGAAAGGAATAACAGACGTTTTGAAAAAAGCAAGAAACCAAAAGGGAAACAAGACGTTTTGTTTCCCTTTTGGTTTCTTTACTTTAATAAGCTAACAGCTTTTCTATTGTTTGGTGCAGCCTGCTTTTGGCCAGGAACGCTTTCTCCAGTTCGATGTTAAAAGGCACCGGTGTATCCAGCGAAGTGCAACGCAAAATGGGCGCATCCAGATACTCGAAACAATGTTCCGAAATAAAGGCGCTGAGCTCGCCCCCAATGCCGCCGGTAAGTGTGTCTTCGTGTAATATTAAAACCTTGCCGGTACGTTTTGCCGCTGCTTTAATGGCTTCGTCATCGAGCGGCAACAGCGTGCGCAGGTCTAAAATGTCAATGGAAATTTCGGGATGTTCGGCGGCATAATCTTCGGCCCAGTGCACCCCGGCGCCGTAGGTGATGATGGAAATATCGTCGCCGCTGCGCACGTGGCGCGCCTTGCCTATTTCCACTTCGTAATATTCGTCTGGCACCGGTCCGCTTACGCTTCTGTACAAAGCTTTATGTTCAAAATACAGCACCGGGTTAGGATCATTAATAGCGGCAATCAGCAAACCTTTTGCATCTTCCGGCGTGGATGGGTAGACCACTTTCAATCCCGGTGTATGCACAAACCAGGCTTCGTTGCTTTGGCTGTGGAAAGGGCCTGCACCTACGCCTGCGCCGGTTGGCATCCGAATCACCACATCCGCATTCTGGCCCCAACGGTAATGTATTTTGGCTAAATTATTTATAATCTGATTGAAGCCTACCGTTACAAAATCGGCAAACTGCATTTCCATCACGCTTTTAAATCCTTCCAGGCTTAAACCAAGTGCAGCACCTACAATAGCGCTTTCACAA
>CBDTUH010000215.1:0-5986 GCA_965363375.1 uncultured bacterium | reverse complement strand
TGCCTTGGCAATAAACGGGGTAGTGCGCGAGGCACGCGGGTTGGCTTCTATTACGTACACCTTTCCATCCTTAATGGCAAACTGGATGTTGATAAGCCTTTGATGTTGAGCGCACGGGCTATTTTTTCGGCATAAAACTCCATGGTGGTCACCGTCAGCGGGGGCAGGTTAAAAGCCGGCAGCACGGCATTGCTGTCGCCGCTGTGGATGCCGGCCGGCTCAATGTGTTCCATCACGCCCATTACATGAAAGTTTTCGCCGTCGAAAATGGCATCGATCTCGGCTTCCTGGCAACGGTCGAGGAAGTGGTCGATGAGTATTTTGTTGTCGGGGATGTGTTTTAAAAGCGACACCACGGCCTTTTCCAGTTCTTCATCATTAATTACAATGCGCATGCGCTGCCCGCCCAGTACGTAGCTGGGGCGCACCAGCACCGGGTAGCCTACTTTTTGTGCTACCTCAATGGCTTCGTCTACCGTGTAGGCCGTACCGTATTCGGGGTAGGGTATGTTCAGTTCTTTCAGCAGGTCGCTAAAGCGGCCGCGGTCTTCGGCAATGTCCATATTATCGAAAGAAGTGCCGATAATTTTAATGCCTTTTTCGTGCAGGCGCTTGGCCAGTTTCAGCGCAGTTTGCCCACCTAATTGAACAATCACGCCCTCCGGCTTTTCATGCTCGATAATTTCCCACAAGTGCTCCCAAAATACCGGCTCAAAATACAGCTTGTCGGCCATGTCGAAGTCGGTAGATACGGTTTCGGGGTTGCAGTTCACCATAATGCTTTCGTAGCCGGCTTCTTTAATGGCCAGCAAGCCATGCACGCAGCAATAGTCAAACTCAATGCCCTGCCCAATGCGGTTGGGGCCGCTGCCCAGCACAATGATTTTCTTTTTATCGGTAACCTTGCTTTCATTATCATGGCCACCTTCAAAAGTGCTGTAGAAATAAGGCGTTTTGGCTTCAAATTCGGCGCTGCAGGTATCCACCATTTTATACACGCGGGTAATGCCCAGTGCTTTGCGCATTTCATAAATCTCGTCTTCTGTACTGTCGCCTTTGGTAATGCGTGATATCTGCTCGTCGCTAAAGCCGTGTACTTTTGCCTTACGCAACAGGGCCTCGGGCACTTGTTCTGTAAAGTAAGTGGCCAGCTCTTTTTCTATGTTGACGATCTTTTGAATTTCGTACAAAAACCAGCGGTCGATGCCCGTGCTTTTGGCAATCGTGTTCACGCTCACACCCATCATCAGCGCATCTTTTATACGGAAAATGCGATCCCATTTCGGGGTTTTGATGTACTCCTGCAGTTCTTCGGCGTGCATCTGGCTTTTGCCGTAGTAGCCTAAACCAACCGCGTTGTTTTCCAAGCTCTGACAGGCTTTTTGAATCGCTTCGGTAAAGCTTCTGCCAATGGCCATCACCTCGCCCACGCTTTTCATTTGCAGGCCCAGCGTATCGTTGGCACCTTTAAACTTATCAAAATTCCAGCGTGGTATTTTCACAATCACATAATCCAGCGCAGGCTCAAAATAAGCCGACGTGGTTTGTACAATGGGGTTTTTCAGTTCATCCAGTGTATAGCCTAAAGCCAGCTTAGCGGCAATCTTTGCAATGGGATAGCCCGTTGCTTTTGAGGCCAGCGCCGAAGAACGGCTCACGCGCGGGTTAATTTCAATGGCAATAATTTCTTCGGTGGCAGGATTGAGCGAAAACTGTACGTTACAACCCCCGGCAAAGTTGCCGAGGTCGCGCATCATCATAATTGCGGTGTTGCGCATTAGTTGAAAAGCCGTGTCGCTCAGGGTCATAGCCGGTGCTACGGTAATGCTATCGCCGGTGTGCACACCCATCGGATCAAAATTTTCCACGGTGCAAATAATTACCACGTTGTCGGCCGCATCGCGCAGCAGTTCCAGCTCAAATTCCTTCCAGCCCAGTACTGCTTTTTCTACCAATACCTCGTGTATGGGCGATGCTTCCAAACCGCGTGTTAAGGCTTCATCCAAATCTTCTTTATCGTGCACAAAACCGCCACCGGTACCACCCAGCGTAAACGAAGGACGAATTACCAAGGGGAAACCAATTTCCTGCGCAAATTCTTTTCCTTCCAAAAACGAGTTGGCCGTGCGGGCCGGCGCTACGGGCACGCCCAGCTGAATCATCCACTGTCTAAACTTTTCGCGGTCTTCGGCCTTGTCGATAGCTTTTATGTCTACACCAATCAAACGCACATTGTATTTTTCCCAGATGCCCAGGTCTTCGGCTTCTTTGGCCAGATTGAGTGCCGTTTGGCCACCCATGGTAGGCAGCACGGCATCTATTTCGTTTTCTTCTAAAATCTGCTCCAGGCTTTCTATGGTCAGCGGCAGCAGGTACACGCGGTCGGCCATCATGGGGTCGGTCATAATGGTGGCGGGGTTGCTGTTAATTAGCACCACTTTTACGCCTTCTTCGCGCAGGCTGCGTGCCGCCTGCGTGCCGGAGTAGTCAAACTCCGCCGCCTGGCCGATAATGATGGGTCCCGAACCAATGATAAGAACAGATTTGATAGAAGTGTCTTTGGGCATTCTTAAAAATTAATGATTGAAGAGTAAAAATTCAAAATGCAGCTTTTTGTTTTGCATTTTGCTTTTTCCATTTTTTCAGGGCACAAAAAAACCGGGTTTGTACCCGGGGTGCAAAAGTACGCTAAAGGAGCGCTTTAAGGCCAATAAATTTCGATTCTTTACCAAAGCTTTTACAGGCGAGCTTAAAAAAAGGGAGCCGCGCTGCGCGGCTCCCTTTTTTTCAACTTTGTATGCACCATTACATCTGGGTAGACTGCATAGAAGATGTTTCCTGGCCATTCTCTTTTTTTGCAAACATGTCTTTCACATTTTGCGGAACGTTTTCATCATAAAAACGCTGTCCTTTTTCTTTCCAGCCACTTACCAGGTTTTTCTTTTCTGCTTCACTCATTTTAGAATACTTGTAGTATCCGTAGGCGGCTAAGCCGGCCAACAACAATGGAATGGTTCCACCTCTTCTTGCCATGTTTATAAATTTTAAATTGTTTTAAAAATAAGTTATCGTGCATGTTGCATTGTAACCATTTACATTATATAAAATATCATACCGCAATTGCAGGGCTACGCTTTTCTACAGTTCCAAAACGTCTCCTTTTCCTTTTGTACCGCCCATTTCGCCCATTTTGAATACAGAATTTCACAGATAGACTTCCTTTTATTCGGAAAGCAGCTTTTTATCTCAAGTTTACCGTTTCACGTCTCACGCTATTCAAACGTCTCCCTTTCCTTTTAAATATTTTGTTGCCAGCCTTTTAGCCCTGATAAATCGTTCCTTGCGACGCTCCATTGGGGCTACAGCAAGCGCATCATCAAAACGTCTGTTTTTCCTTTTAAACTTTTAGCGGCTGTTCCGGCTGACGTCTGCGGTCTGAAGTCTGACAACTTTCCAAAACGTCTCATTTTCCTTTTGCATCTTTTAAGCTTCTGTTAAGAAAACTTTGCCGCCGCTGACTCCGCATGCCTTTACTTTGCCGCCACGCAACCCTTGGAATAAAGATTGTATCCTTTATTACACACCTTTCACCCTTTTTTGAAAATCATTTTTTCCGGCATGAGAATATTGATGACGATTTCCGTTTTACTGTTTTCTATAGTTACAATTGCGCAGCGCAATCCGTACCCGCAAGGCTACTTTCGCCACCCACTCAATATTAAAATGGAACTGGTGAGCAACTTTGGCGAGCTGCGCACCAACCATTGGCACATGGGCCTCGACATACGTACGCAGCAGCGTGAAAACCTGCCCGTGTATGCCTCCGCCGATGGTTATATTGCCGAAGTTTCGGTAAGTGCTTTTGGCTTTGGCCGCGCCATTTACATTAACCATCCCAATGGGCTTACCACGCTGTACGCTCACCTCAATAATTTTGAGCCGGCCCTGCACCAGTGGGTGATAAAGCAGCAATACGATCAGCAAAGCTGGGAAACGCGGCTGCAGCTGCCACCCAACTTGTTCCCGGTAAAAAAAGGCGACCTCATTGCGTACAGCGGCAACACCGGCGGCTCGGCGGGGCCGCACGTGCATTTTGAAATAAGAGATACGGAAACCACCAAATGCCTCAACCCGCTGCTCTTTAAATTTCCTATACCTGATGCAGTGCCGCCGCAACTGATAAGGCTGGCCCTATACGACCGCAACAAAAGCACCTATGCCCAAGCGCCGCAATTGATGGCCCTTAAAGCTGCCGGTAGTGGCCGCTACGCGCTGGCGGCCGGCAGCACGTTAAAGGTAAGTTCTGATAAAATTTCTTTTGCGCTGGGCGCGGTAGACCGCTTTAGTGGCGTGGCCAACCCCAACGGCATATACAGCGCGCGCATAGAGCTGGACGGTGTGCTGCAATCGGAATTTGTGTTGGACAGCATTGATTACAACGAAACGCGGTACATGAACGCGCATATTGATTACCGCCACAAAGCGGCCGGTGGCCACTGGCTGCAGCACCTGAGCCGCCTGCCCGGCGATACCACGCAGGTATACAAACGCACCGCAACTGACGGCGTGCTTTACCTGGCTGACAATGAAGTGCACGATGTGGTAATAACCGTTCAGGATGCGGCCTTCAATACCTCCCGGCTTGTTTTTAAAGTGCAAAATACCGGCGCTGCAAAAACGTACACCTCTGCTGACGAACAACTGGTACCCGGCGAAGTAAGCGTGTTTGAGCGTGATGGCTTTGAACTGTACACCACCGAATACAGCGTGTACGATACTGTGAACATTACTTTTAAAGAAACTCCATCGGCTTCCGCTGCATCATCGCTGTATACGTTTGGCAGCCACACATTCCCCATCCAGGATTCAGTAACCGTAAGAATAAAAGTAGCCGACATAGCACCTGAAGATGAGGATAGAATTATTATCCGCAATGTGGCCGGCACACGCATCACGGTTACTAAAGCGCACTACAACGATGGCTGGGCTACGGCTAAGTTCCGGCAACTGGGCACCTTTCAGGCTTTTGTAGATCAGCAGCCGCCTGTAATAAATGCACCCGGCACCGGTTCGGTAATTGATTTGAGCCGCGCTACACGCATTGTATTTACACCTACCGATAATTTTAAAGAATTAAAAAACTTTCGGGCAGAGCTGGATGGGCAATGGCTCTTGTTTACCAACGACAAAGGCCGCAACCACATTTACCGGTTCGACAAATATTTTACCCCGGGCTCTCATACGCTGAAAGTGTCTGTAGAAGATGAAGCCGGCAATGTAACCACTCGTAGCTGGCCCGTGCGGAGGTAGGGAATATCGAACATGGAACAAGGAATAAAGAATAATGAAGTGAATAGTGAATAAAGAAATATTCAATGTTCACCATTCAAGTTAAAAGAGAAAAGAGACGTTTTGTTCTGGACTCTTTTCTTTCATTTCTCTGAGAGATATTTTTGAAAAAGGAGATGCTGAAACAAGTTCAGCATGACAGACAAGGGTTGCTGCTTTTTTTACCACAATTTCTTGTAAAAGGAAAAAAAGACGTTTTTGCTCAATAGAATTTTTACAGCCTAAACGGAGCGTCGCAAGCGGTGCCACATTAAAGCGCTGATGCTGGCAACAAAATATTTTAAAGGAAAGGGAGACGTTTACCCAATTGTAAGAAACTTAATTGCCTGAACGGCCCATCCGCGAAATCCACGGTTCAAAAGGAAAAACAGACGTTTTACCAATTAACTTATCAACCAATCAACGCAAATAACCAGTTAACCAATACTTCCATTACTACCAATTCACCAATTCTTCCCTACATTTGCGGCGTTATTGGTTGGCGCCCCGCGCCATTAAAAGGGAAGTCCGGTGCAAATCCGGCGCTATCCCCGTAGCTGTAAGCTTTTTGTGTGCCGTACATTGCGGCCACGCTGCTGAAATTTTTTACAACCACTGTGCCGCGGCACGGGAAGGTTTTTCAGCAGGCAGCAAGCCA